>JAPLPC010000334.1:14588-17674 GCA_026400425.1 Hyphomicrobiales bacterium
TCGAGATGCCGATCAGGCTGAAGGTGGTCAGCGATCCGCCAGACGAGAAGATCTTCGGCAGGATGATGAGGGCGGCGGCCGCGATCACCCAGACGCCGAAGAACTTGAGGCGATCGGAGGCGGAGGGCACCGGCGGCGCGATGGTCATGGTGGCGTCGCTCATGTTTCACGGGTCCCGAGCAGGCCCATCGGGCGGAAGATCAGGATCAGCACCAGCAGCACATAGGGCATGATCGGCGCGATCTGGGCGATGGTGACGTTCCAGATGTCCGACAGCCACGTAGTGGCGAGATCAGGGCTCAGCGGCCCGAAGGCACCGGCCAGCGAGCCGTTCATGGAGACGGCAAAGGTCTGCACCAGGCCGATCAGCAGCGAGGCAAGGAAAGCGCCGGGCAGTGAGCCGAGGCCGCCGACCACCACGACCACGAACAGGATCGGGCCGAGCAAGCCCGCCATGTTGGATTGCGTCACCAGTGCCGGTCCTGCAATCACGCCGGCCACGGCAGCCAGCGCGGTGCCGACGCCGAACACCAGCATGAAAATGCGCCCGACATTGTGACCGAGATGGCCGACCATGTGTGGATGGGTGAGGGCGGCCTGCACGATCAGGCCGACACGGGTCTTTTTCAGCGCGATCAACAGGCCGACGAAGATGATGATCGAGATCACCAGCATGAAGATCTTGAAGGCTGGATAATTCGTCGAGAACAGTGTGAAGGCTGGAAAATCCAGCAGCGCCGGCACGCGGAAGTCCACCGGGCTCTTGCCCCATACGATCGACACGATTTCCTCGATGGCGAAGGCGAGGCCGAAGGTGAACAGTAATTCCGGCACATGGCCGTATTTATGCACCTGACGCAGCCCGTAGCGCTCGACCATGGCGCCGAGCGCGCCAGCCAGCAGCGGCGCGATGACCAGCGCCGGCCAGAAGCCGAACCATTTGCTGATCTGAAAGCCGAAGAAAGCGCCGAGCATGTAGAACGAGGCATGGGCGAAATTGAGCACGCCCAGCATGCTAAAGATCACCGTCAGGCCCGACGCCATCAGGAACAGCAGCATGCCGAACAGAATGCCGTTCAGCGTGGATATGACGAAGAGTTCGAGCATAAGGAGGAAGCCTGTGGCTGGTGCTTCTTACCCTCGCCCCGTCTGGCGAAGCTTCGCTTCGCTGAGCGGGGAGAGGTCGATCCGGCAGAGCGCAGCGAAGCCGGGGTGGTTGAGGGGGCTCTCCACTTGCTCCGAGCTCGCGGAGGCTCCCCTCATCCGTCGTCGCGATGCGACGCCACCTTTTCCCGGCTTGCGGGAGAAGGAACTACGGCCGGTCCATCTTGCAGGTGGTCGGCAGGATCGTATCTTTGGTCTCGACCTTGGCGGCGAGCTTCCAGCCCCATCCGGTGTTTTCTTCGTCGAACGGCTCCTTGGCGGTGCGGTCGCCGAAGGACGAGATGTAGATCGGCTGGAAGAACTGGTGGTCGTCCTTGCGCATGAAACCTTCGCCACCACTGAAGACCTCGAACTTCATGTCTTCCAGTGCCTGCGCGACCTTTACCGGCTCAAGAGATTTCGCCTTCTCTGCCGCGGCTGCGAACATCCGCATTTCGTTCACGGCGCGCGGATACCACAGGCCGAGATTGACCTTGGCGCGGAACGCCTTTTCGAAGTCCATCGACGTCTTGTGGTCGAGATTGGCGAAGCCTTCGGTGATCTGGAACACCTGATGATTGAGGCCGGTCTGCTTGATGGCTGTCGGGCCGCCGGCGCCGCCGGCGTAATATGTGAACCAGCTCACCTTGAGGCCGGCATCAGCGGCTGCCTTCAGCAGCAGCGCGATGTCCTGTCCCCAATTGCCGGTGATGACGCTGTCGGCACCGGACGCCTTTATCTTCGCGACATAGGGCGCGAAATCCGTAATCTTGAGCAGCGGATGCAGCTCATCGCCGACGATCTCGACATCCGCGCGCTTGGCTTTCAGCATGGCCCGGGCCTGGGTGCGTACCGACTGGCCGAACGAGTAATCCTGATTGATCAGGTAGACCTTCTTGATGGCAGGAACGCCCTTCATGTAGTTGGTGAGCGCCTCCATCTTGATGTCGGAATTGGCGTCCCAGCGGAAATGGGCGAAGCTGCATTTGTCGTTGGTGAGGACGGGATCGACGGCGGCATAGTTGAAGTACAGGACTTCCTTGCCGGGGTTGCGATCGTTGTATTTGGTGACGAAGTCGGTCAGCGCGCCGGCGACGGACGAGCCGTTGCCCTGGGTGATGTAGCGCACTCCGGAGTCGATCGCCTTCTGCGCCTGGATCAGGCTTTCCTGCGGGTTGGTCTTGTTGTCGAGCCCGACGATCTCGACCTTCTTGCCGAGAATGCCGCCCTTGGCGTTGAGCTCTTCAGCCAGATACTGGAAAGTCTTCAATCCGCCTTCGCCGACGCTGGCGCCGCCGCCGGACAAGGGATCAATGTAACCAATCTTGACGGTTTCCTGCGCCATGGCTGCGGTGCCGAACAGCGGCAGCGAAAGTGAGGCGCCGATGGCCAATTTGATCAGATGCCTTTTATGCATGTGTTTTCTCCCTGTTTGTTGGATTGAAGTGACCGTAGTCCCAGCGCCGAATCTTTTCTGACCCGTGCCCTGGCGGTTCTTGATGGCGAGTGTGAGCGAATGCAGCAGAGGCCGCAACCATCCCTTCGTCGTACGCACATTACTTTGCGGTAAGGGCGGGCCCGGTGGTGTCCTTGGCTTTCTTTGAGGTTGCAGTATCGCCTATGATTTCAGCTTTGCGCAATTCGGCGATCTCGCCGTCGCCGAGGCCGAGCACCTCGCGCAGCACTTCCTCGTTATGTTGCCCCAGCGTCGGCGCCAGCCGCGTGATGGCGTAGGGCGCCCGCGAGCTGCCTTCTCGATAGGCAACCGAGGGGAGCAGATGCGGGCCCATGAAGCGTCGTGTCACCGGCTGCCAGTGGCCGGTGGAGAGCAGATGTGGATCGCCGGCCATGTCCATCGGCAGCCGCGCGGTGCCGGCGGGGACGCCGGCATCCTGCAGCGCGTTCATGGCGAGGTCGGGCCGCACCGTCATGGTCCAGTGCCG
>JAPLPC010000090.1 GCA_026400425.1 Hyphomicrobiales bacterium
CGGTGAAGCCCGTTGATCCGGAAGCCGCCGCCCGGCTGATCAACGGCGCCGCGTTGAATGCGGCCCTATGGGTAGCGGCGGCAAAGGACCCAGCAGGCGTGCTGCCGAAGGCGGTCGAGGCGTTCCGGCAACTCGCGGCAGGTCTGCTGAAGACGAGCGTTTGACTCTCAACGGCGATACTTATTCGTCGTCGTCGTCGTCTTCATCCTCGTCATCATCGGCGTCGGCGCCGTGCCAGCCCTGGTTGTCCCACAGCTCGCGATAGGCGCCACCCAGCGCGAGCAGTTGCGCATGCGAGCCGCGCTCGATGGCCCTGCCCCCGCTGACGACGATGATTTCGTCCATATCCACCACCGAGGTCAGCCGGTGCGTCGATGAAATCAGCGTGCGGCCTTCGGCGAGCTTGAACAGCGTCGCGTTCAATGCCGCTTCCGTCGTCTGGTCGAGCGCCGATGTCGCCTCGTCGAGCAACAGCACCGACGGGTTGCGCACGATGGCGCGCGCGATGGCGATACGCTGGCGCTGGCCGCCGGACAGCGTGTCGCCGCGCTCGCCGACCTGGGTGTCGTATTTGTCCGGCAGGCTCATGATGTAGCGGTGGATCTCCGCCTTCTTGGCCGCCTCCACGACTTCCTCATCGGTGGCGCCGTCCTTGCCGAGCCGGATGTTCTCACGGATCGACATGTTGAACAGCATGTTCTCCTGGAACACGACGGCCATATGGCTGCGCAACGACTCGCGCGTCACCTTGCGGATATCGACGCCATCGATGGTCACCCGGCCTTCGTCGGGCACATAGAGCCGCAGGATCAAATTAAGCAGCGTGCTCTTACCCGAGCCGGAGGGGCCGACAATGGCGATCTTCTTGCCGACCTCGAGCTTGAGGGTGAGATTGTCGAGCACCGGCGAGCGGCTGTTCTCATACTGGAAGCTGACGCGATCGAAGGTGATGTCGTGTTCGATGCGCGGCAGTTGCGGCGCATTCGGCTTGTCGGAGCCGCGGGTTGGCTCATCCAGCATCTCGTTGATGTGCCGCACGGCGGCTGCCGTCTGAATCGACACCGGGATGAAATGCATCACATGGGCAATGTTGTAGGACACCTCCCAGAACGCGCTCTCGAAGGTCACGAAAGTGCCGACGGTGATCTGGCCCTTGGTAGCGAGATAGGCGCCGATCGCCAGCACCACGAGATGCAGCAGCAACACGGAAACGGTGACCGAGCGCTCGACCATGGTAGACAGGAAGGTCGCTGCCGCGATGCGATCGCGGGTCTCGGTATTGCGCAGCCGAAACCAGCCCATGGTGCGGCGCTGCAGGCTGAACGCCTTCACCACCGCCTGAGCCGCGATGTTCTCCTGGATCGTCCCGAGGATCGACGCCTCGCTCTGCTTCTGCAGATAGTTGGCCTGCACGGCCTTCGGCGTCAGGATGCGCGGACCGATCAGCGTGATCGGGAATACCAGCAGCGCGACCATGGCGAGCTGCCAGTTCAGGTAGATCATCAGCAGGATGCCGGCGATCAATTCGAGAAACGGCAGCAACGCGCTGTTGGCGAAGCTCTTGATACAGGTCTCGAAAGACGACATGTCGATGGAGAACCGCGACAGGATCTCACCGCGTTTGGTGCGGGCGAAATAGGCCGATGGCAGTTCCTGCACATGGTCGAACAGCCGCTCGCGCGCGCTACCGATGATCGATGCCGCGAGCCGCGCATCCCAGCGCTCATACCAGATCGCGACGATCGACGTGACGATGCCGGCCACGGCCAGCACCGAGAGAATCTTGATCAGCGCGTCGAAATCCTCCTCGCCGAGCGCGTCGTCGATGAGGAATTTGAGGCTGAGCGGCATGATGACGTTGAACAGCGTCTCGACCAGCACGCCGATGCCGACAAAAGCCAGCATCTTGCGGCGATTGGCGAGAAACGGCCGCGTGAACGCGTAGATCGTGCCAAACGCGCCGGCCGCCTCGCGCGCGGTGAAGACGACGAGTTCCTCATCGTCGTCATCATCATCGTCGTCCGCGTCGTCGTCGATCGGCTTGGCCTTGGCCGCCTTGTCGGTCACGAGTTTCTCCAGCGCCGGAGGCTTGGTGCTGGGTATCGATGCGGCGGCGGCGCCGACCGGAAGCGCGAACTTGTCGTCGAGCGGGCTGCCGGCGTCGCCGGAGGTAGGCTTCTCAGGAGGCTTCGACGCCATGAACCGAACCGTTGCTGGAGGCCCGGTGTGTCCAGGCCGGAAGAATCACGCCGTGGCGTTGTAGCGCCACCGCATGAAGTCTATGCGATCGGGCATTGTTCCGCAAAAGGCTATGCGCAGGGTGGGCAAAGCGCAGCGTACCCACCGCAGCTGCCGGTCGTGGGCACGCTGCGGTATGCCCGCCCAACAGCGGCAAACGCCGCCATCAGTCTTCGGCCTCGACCTTGTCGAAGAACGAGTAGCGCAGGCTGTCCGCGTCGGCATACCAGTGGCCGGGCCCCTTGCCGGCGGCCAGGGTGGCCTCCCACACGGCCTCGGTGCAGTCGCGGCGATGCATGGCGAGATCGAAGCCGTTGCTGAAAAACAGCTCCGACCATTCCCACCAGGTGCCGAGCTTCTTCACGCCGCGCAGCAGATCGTAACGATCGATCACCGCGGGCGCCATGTCCGAGGTCACCGAGCCGAACACCAGACCCGTCTTGATGACGCGGTTGAGTTCGCCAATGGCCGCCGTGATCTGCTTGTCGGCGACATGGCACAGGCTGGTCTCGAACACGAAATCGAACTGCTCGTCCTTGAACGGCAGATCGGTGATAGAGCCGAGCTTGTTGAACTTCTGTAGCGCCTTCGGCGTTTTGGCGTGGATCGCCTTGTTGTTCTCGACGCCCCAGGCATCGACGCCCTTGGCGCGCAATGCGCCCACCAGTTCACCCGATGCAGAACCGGCAACCAGCAGCTTGTAGCCCTTGGCGCGTCCCCACACGATCTTGATGAGATTCATCAGATAGGCCGGGTCGGTGAACTGATCCCAGACCTCCGCGTAAGGCCCGACATTACGATAGTTCCTGAAGTAGTCGCCATCGACCTTGTCGGAGGCCACCACGCCATTGATGCCGCGGGCACGGCGCAGCTTCATCATTTCGGTGACGATGATGTCGGTGGCAGCGTCCGACGAATCGAGCAGACCGTTCAGCGTGGAATCGAACAGGTAGTCACCAACCACGACGAAGCCCGGATGGCCGACGGGGTCGGGCCGGTGATTGGTCATCACGTCACGCACGGGCATGCCGCCCGGGATCGCGTTGACCGACGACAGCCAGCGATGGATCTTGCCCTCGCGCAGAGTTCGTCGTCGGAGAGATTGGCGAAGGCCAGCGCATCGGAGCCGGCGATCAGCCAGTTCAGCACGCCATGCTTGCCGACATCGTGGCGGGCGCCTTCGTTATAGACGCAGCAGCCGCCGAAGGCTTCCGACATGAACCAGGCGCCGGGGATCTGCTCGCCCCAGAACGGCGTCTCGAACAGCAGCGAGACGCGCAGGTAATGCGCGGGACGATCGAAATAGGCCACATGCTTGACCATCGACTTGCGCAGCTCTTCGCCATCCCAGCGCATGGTGCCGAGCCAGGAATGCGGCAGGCACATCACCACAAGGTCGAAATCGCGGGTCTCCGGCCCCTTGCCGTTCATCATGTCGAGGCGATAGCGCCCCTCCCCGGTCTTGCCGACCTTGAGAACGCGATGATTGAGCTGAATGTCGGCCGATACTTCCGACTGCAGGCAGGAGATCAGCTGTTCGTTGCCGTTCTGGATCGAATAGAGGCCGATATAGCCTTCGATATCCATCACGAAGTTCTTCAGCGCGTTGAGGCCGTTGGTGTTGTGTGCCTCGGTGGCAAGGTCCGAACGCGCCATCGCCTTGAAGAAACGCTTGGCGGTGGGATCGCTGACTTCGCGGTCGAGCAGTTCCTCCGCGGTCATCCGCGCCCAGGGATTTTCGTTGTCGTGGGCGCCGACGCCTTCGTAATATTCGAGCGGCGAGATCATCTTCGCGCATTTCTTGCGGAACGCCTCGATCGCCGCCGCGGTCTTGGCACCATATTTCTTGCGCATGCCCGGCACGTCGTCGAGCAACACGCCGTCGAGCATCACCTGCTCGGCATCCATGGGAATGGTCTGCAGACCGAAATGCTGGATCAGTTCGCGCAGCGGATCGGGACCGATCATCGAGTAGTCGTAGATCTCGGCCACGCCGGCTTCATACGTCGCTGGCGAGGAATCGAACTTGCGCGTGACGATCTTGCCGCCGAGACGCCCCGAAGCCTCATAGAGCGTGATGCGGCAGAGGTCGCCGAGCTTTTTCTTGAGATACCAGGCGCTCATCAATCCGCCGGGACCGCCACCAACAATCGCAAGATCAAGCATCTAAATTCTTTCGCGCGCCTTGAATGCCTGCCGGCTGCCCGGCCTGAATCGATCTAGCGCATTCGCCGCCGGAGCGGAATCCGAGGTGG
>JAPLPC010000458.1:0-1407 GCA_026400425.1 Hyphomicrobiales bacterium
CGGCCTTTCCCGGCCCGAAAAGGATGCCGGCGTCCTGAAACGCTCTCACTGCTTCGGGGGTGCAGGGCATGTTGGCGCCTTCGCCGACGGCGACGACGCCGTTGCGGACGAGGGTCGCCGCATCCTTGCCCGTGAGTTCGTTCTGCGTGGCCGATGGCATGGCGACGTCGCAAGGAACGTCCCAGATCGATCCGCCTTGGATGAAGCGCGCGCGGGAGCCCTTCAGGCGGACATATTCCTCGATCCTCTCGCGTCTGACCTCCTTGATCTCCTTGACGAGCTGGAGATCGACGCCGTCCTCGTCCACGACGTATCCTGCCGAGTCCGAGCAAGCCACGATCTTTCCGCCGAATTCGGCGATCTTCTCCATGGCGTAGATGGCCACGTTGCCGCTTCCGGACACCACGACGCGCCTGCCGTCGAACGAGAGCGACTTCGTCGCCAACATGCTATTCACGAAATAGGTCGCTCCGTAGCCCGTCGCTTCCTTGCGGGCGCGGGAGCCGCCGTAGACGAGACCTTTCCCCGTCATCGCGCCGGCTTCGTAGCGGTTGGTCAGCCGCTTGTATTGGCCGAAAAGAAATCCGATCTCGCGTCCGCCCACGCCGATGTCTCCCGCGGGAACGTCGGTGTACTCCCCGAGATGACGGTAGAGCTCGGTCATGAACGACTGGCAGAAGCGCATGATCTCGTCGTCAGACCTGCCCCTCGGGTTGAAGTCGGAGCCTCCTTTGCCGCCGCCGATGGGAAGCCCCGACAGCGCGTTCTTGAAGGTCTGTTCGAATCCCAAAAACTTGATGATTCCGATGTTTACCGACGGATGGAAACGAAGGCCTCCCTTGTACGGGCCCAGCGCCGAGTTGAACTGGACGCGGAAGCCGCGGTTGATCCGGACCTCTCCGGCATCGTCCACCCACGGAACGCGGAAGATGATCTGCCTCTCAGGTTCGCACAGTCGCTGGATGAGGGCCTTGTCCAGGTACTGGGGGTGTCGGGCGACGACCGAACCCAGGCTTTCGAGAACCTCCTGAGCAGCCTGATGGAACTCCTCGTCACCGGCGTTGCGCCGAACGATCTCGCTCAGAATGGGAGAAAGCTTTTCGTCTAGAAGAGGCACGTGCTCAAAACTCCTGTCGCAAAGCTCGCGGCCGCCCGCAGCTTCTTGGACTACAGTACATCCACGACGAAGCCATAGCCAGACACCGCACCGACCTGCGGCGTGGAGGCGCGAAGATGAAGCGGCGGGTCAGCGAACAACCTGTAACGACCGGAGACGTTGAAGGACGCTCAGTTCCTTCCGACGGCCCGGAGGGCCAATCCCGGGATCTGCCGATCTACACAGACGCTCCGATGCGCGTGCCGCTCACACGTTTTCAGCGGGGTCTACGGGGGAAGGCGGCGCGATCG
>JAPLPC010000458.1:1415-13186 GCA_026400425.1 Hyphomicrobiales bacterium
TCCGATCGCGGGAGGCGGGACCATTAGACGACCGTGACGTAGTTGCCGTCGGCGCGTCGAAATTCCTTTCGGCGGATATTGATCACGACCTCGGCTTTTCCCACATGGCAGTCGCCCCAACGAAAGGAGAAAGGAGGCCAAACATGACAACGTCCGCCATGTCCGACTACGACGATATCCACGCGAATTCCCTACTGGCGAGCATCTTCAGCCACCCGCGGGAAGTTCTCGCCGATCCTGTTTTGGATGTCCTGCAGAAGCGATGCATTCTCGCCACTTGGGCTTCGGACGCATTCGCTGTCGAGGGCAAGCCGTGGCTTCGCCAGATCCCCGGCTCCGACCGTCAAGTGCGCATTGGCGACATCCTCGCGGCTCTGCGGACCCTCGACGGAGGTGACGGCCCTCCGCCGCGCCGCGGCGGCGCGATCCATTTCACCCGAAAGCGAGAGGTCGGCCAGACGGCCTACGAACGAAAACGCCAGATGATCGCCGTCCACCCGTGACGTTTGGACAATAGGTGGCCGCTCACGCGCACGGACCTTCAGCAGCGGCCTGTGCCCGGCGGCAACGCTGTCCGTTCGGATCGCGTTGCCGTTTGCTTCTGCGCGGTTTGGCTGTCTACGCATGCCGTATGGCGGGTCTCATCGCACGGGACACCGATGAGTGACACAGTTCATCGACAGCTCCGTCGGAAGCTTATGCTCGAGCAGTGGCTTCTGTGTGCCGTCCAGGCATGCCGGATGCCGGCTAGATTTCAGGCTGTCGGGTCGAAGACCGTCGCTCTCGGCGGGCTCGCATCCATGGCGCGATCCACCACGCGATCGGATATGCCAGAGCGAAACTGAGGACGACGACTAACGGAATGAAATATTTCGAATGTTCGGCCAGCGGGCGCACCATCAAGACGATGATGATGCCAGCGCCGAAGAGGACGACGTTGGTCAACCCGAAGAGCAGCCACGATAGTCGCGTTCGCGTTTCCATCAGATGACCATAAGCGCCGTATGTGCGGACGGACGATCAGTTCTTGCCAAAAATCAAGCGCGGCCGAAAAATCTTGGGCTTTCGTTCGCCTGGCCGTAGCTCAATAGAAGAGTTGAGATAAGATAACGGAAGGCGCCGTCGCGCATCCAAGCGCGGCTTGAGCCTGATTCACGAATCCGCGAGATCCTGCACCTTCCGTCGTCTTACAGGCGTTCGGCGATCGACAGAGCGTTTCCCAGCGCCGCGCCTGCCGCGGTGTTGTCGAAAATACACCATTTTGAAACTGCGGGGCTCCGACCCAGTTGTTCGGCGATGCGATCGAGCGCTGCCTCGTCGTAGTCGGAGTAGTACGTCCTCGGCGCGCCGTGCAGACGGTAGTACATCAAGCCGTCCCATCCTCCGGGCTCGCCATCGCCGTAAAGCACGGGGTGGGCGGCCACGCGGGCTACACGCAGGCGTTTGAGTAGCCCGTCTGCATCCGGGGTGAACCAGCTTGCATGGCGGGGTTCGACGACGACAGCGGCGGCAAGAATCGAGCAAGCGTGTCCGAAGAACCGTCTCGCGGTGTCGGCGTCGAAAGCCAGTTTTGGCGGTAGTTGCACAAGCACGGCCCCAAGCTTCCCAGCCAGGCCTGCCACCTCTTCGGCAAAAGCCCGAAAAAGGATTTCGGCGTCGACTAGACCCCGATCGTGCGTGATGGCCTTGGGGACCTTCACGGAAAACCTGAAATCAGGTTTTACGGTCCGTGCCCATCTTTCGTAAGTTGCCCGTCGATGAGATCGCGAAAACGACGAGTTGATCTCCACGGCCGAAAGGCGTGATGCGTAGCGTTCCAGATGGCTGCCCTCCGACGGAAAGAGGCCTGCGCGCGATGCCGGGACGGACCAGCCGGCCGTTCCCACATGTCGTGCCGCGCGCACCATCTTCCTCCACCCCATCATTGTCCTGCCAAAAAAACGGCCCGCCGAAGCGGGCCATTGTGGATCAGCGGTACAAAGTCCGTTCCTTTCGGACCTCTTCGGCGTCGTACGGCTGGCTGCCCGGATCGTACCCGGTCCATCCGTTCTTCTGCCAAGCGGCGCTGCGGTCGCGCAGGTTCACCGAGGAGGTGTCCAGCACGGCTTCCAGACGAGACTTGTCGCCGTCTGCGACCTTGGCGGTCACTAGCGAGCCACCGCGGCGTACGCCTTCCGCATAGAGCGGAGCTTCGTCCTTCGAGACGCCGGCTTCCATCAACGCGCCGACGAGACCGCCGGTTGCCGCGCCCGCGGCGGCGCCGACCGCGGTCGCCGCCAGCCAGCCGGCCGCCACGACGGGCCCGAGACCGGGGATGGCAAGCAGGCCGAGGCCAGCGAGCAGACCAGCCGCGCCGCCGATTCCGGCACCGACGCCAGCGCCGGTACCTGCCGCTTCGGCACGGTCGTCGACGCCGTCGCCGTCACGGTCCTTCTTGTCGTCGAACCAGCCGTCGGAGTTGTTCGCGACGATGCTGATGTCGGAATGAGGAACGCCGGCGGCCTCGAGCTTCGTCACGGCGGCCTGGGCATCGGAGTAGTTGTCGTAGAGACGGGAAATGGTCGAGGTCATGATGTTATTCCTTACTTCGCCGCGTTCACGTTGCCCTGGAAATCCACGCTGATGCTGCTCGTCACACCGCTCTTGGATGCCTTGCCGCGCCAGACGCCGTTGTCATCCTTCTTGAGCTCGGTCACGTTGCCGTAGCCGGCTTTCTCGATGGCCGACTTGGCCTGGCCCTCGGTGAAGGAGTTACGACCGGCGACTGGAGCGTTGGAGTTCTTCTGCTCGGTGTTGACGGCGTTGTTGTTCGGTCCGTCCTTGGCCTGCGGGTTTTGCGCGAAAGCGGCTCCGGACGCGAGCAGAGCGGCGGCTACGATGAGATTGGAGATCGGTTTCATGCAAATCCTCACATGTTGGTGACGGGTCCTTCCAACATCTTCGAACACGCCCGGTTCCAATCCTTGAAGGATGAAACATTCAACGGCCATTCGGATCATCGTGTGAAATCCACGCGACATCCTGGTTCGGGCCGAGCCGGCTAAGCCGCTTCGGACACCGCGCTTCCGGGACGACGCTCGGGCTCCTTCCCCACGTTGACGTCCCCAGGCGCCCTGCCGCGCCCGTGGGCCGCGAAGGCCCGCTGCATTATGTTCTTCGTCGAGTTGACGTCGCGATCAAGCGTCGAGCCGCAGGCGTAGCGGTGGACCCGCTCCGCCAAAAGTCTTCAAAACCTTCGACCCGCATGCCGAACAGTCCTGCGACGTGATGCGCGGACCGATCTTCACCCTCATCCCGCCGGCTCTCTCAGCTTGCAGACACGACAAAAAAACAACTACCGAATGGTTGCGCGACCGCAGATAACGCACGGTTCGACCCAGTCCGCAAGGATATGCAGCCTCAAAAAAATTTAGGTCGGCCCTTCCCTCTCTTCGATCTGGCGTACGCGCTCCCTTGAGATGCCCATTTCGGCGCTGAGCTCATCGAGAATCAACGGGTGATCGGTGAGCCACCTTGCACGAATGATGCGCTGCTCTCTTAGGGAAAGGCCGCACAATGCCTGTTCGAGCGCTTGTCGACGTCGAGCGCTATCGCTCCGCTCCGCGTAGGATTCCTCCACATCCATATCGTGAGTAAGACGGTCCTGCCATTCCATGCCGTCATCGTCGTTATGCGGCGACGTCGCGTTCAAGGATATGTCTCCCTGGAGGCGCCGATCCATGTCAACGACTTCCCTTTCGGGCACGTCCAGACGTCGCGCGATGCTAGATACATGCTCGGGCAGCATATCGCCTTCCTCGAGCGCTCCTATCTTGCTCTTGAGTCGGCGCAGATTGAAGAAGAGGCGTTTCTGAGAATTGGAGGCGGCGACCCGGACGATCGACCATGATCGCAGAATGTATTCGTGGATTGTCGCCTTGATCCACCAGGTTGCATACGTCGCGAGCCGGAAGCCGCGATCCGGGTCAAACCTTTTGACGGCCTGCATCAGTCCGATATTGCCCTCCGAGACGACGTCGGAGATCGGCAACCCATAGCCGCGATATCGCATAGCGATCTTCGCGACGAGACGCAGATGGCTGGTCACCAACTGGTATGCAGCCTCCCAGCCAGTGCGAGCGAGATGCGGTAGCGGTCATCGCCGAGACGTTCGATATCGTAGGGCGGAAAGCCCTCTTCATTGGAGCGCTGCGTCGCGTCCAGAAGATCGAAAAGGCGATCGAAGCCGATGCTCGAGCGCCAGATGAAATCGCGCTGCGAGTTTTTCTAGATATCGGATGTCGGACGCCCATAGGGTCCGACGGAGGCGGGCGCCGGTGGTGTCCGGCGTCTGCTCATACCCATCTTGCTCGTAGTGCGCATGATCTGATCCAGATCGCGCAATCGTTCCGCAACATCGAAGATTTCCGGGGCAAGGGGTTGCCGCCGCGCGAAAGCGAGTAGCTGACCGGTCAAGATGGTCGCCCTGCTGGTCGTGTCGGCTATCGCCTTCACGTACCTTGCGCGTTTTTCCTCCGAGAGGTCCGGCCGCTGCGACTGCTACCGGAAAACCTCACGGGCAGCGGCGAAGGCAGTTGCGCCAAGTCGCGCGCCACTTGTTTCATCGATTCAGCAACGTCGTCCATCGGATTACTAGGACCGATGCCTTGCATCTTCAGGCATACATCCGCGCTGATAGCGGCTAAAGCGACAGCGACCAGCGGCGGGGCTGATCATTATGTTTCTGATACCGGTGCGCGCCTCCACGGAGATCCGCTCCAGGGGGTCCCGAACTCATCTTCAACGGTGATGCTCGTATTCCTCGGACCGATCTGAAGCGTTCGCGTTGTCATCAAAGATTTGATTGCCTGCCCTGACAGCGAGTGACACAACAACTAAAAGCGGATTTACAATTCAGCAGCTCGCCAAGGTTGATCCGTAAAAGTATTCTGCTCAACACACTTTGTGGCGACCTAAGCTCAATCTGAGGCAGGCCTCCTTCCAGGCATCATGTTTGACCATCGTGTTGATGCTGGATCTGCTGCATGTTGTTATGCCTGATCCGCTGTTTCTCATACCGGGATTGCCCAGGCCCACCAAGTCAGGTCGGTGCCTCTAGACGTATCAGCTACTTTTTCCCCCCTGAGGGGCTTGTGTGCCGACGAGGGAGCTATGCCTGCGCCTTGTCTGCTCTATAGAGACCCGGCCTGCGCCGAGCAGCTCAGCGATGACGGCCGCGGAGACCGGGCGTCCGAACAGGTAGCCTTGCATCTGGTCGCATCCCAATTCGCGGAGCATCTCANNNTCGGTCTCCACGCCTTCCGCAGTCGTCGTCATTCCCCAGGCCGCGGCGATGCTTAGAACCGCCCGCACGATCGAAGCGGATCCCGGCGTTTCCAGATCCGCTACGAACGATCGGTCGATCTTGACCTTGTCGAAGGGGAAACGACGCAGATAGCTCAGCGAGGAGTAACCAGTTCCGAAGTCGTCGAGTGCGATCGCGATGCCCATCTCCCGCAGGCGGTGCAGAACGCTGAGAGCGACGTCATCGTCCTTGATCAGAACGGCTTCTGTGACCTCGATTTCGAGACGGCTCGGACTGAAGGCGGTCGACATTAAGGCCGACGTGACTGTCAAGGCGAACAAAGCCGATCTGAATTGCAGAGGTGATACGTTGACTGCGAGGCGGACTTCTGGAGGCCATGACGACGCCTCCGCGCAGGCGGTCCGAAGCACCCACTCCCCCAGATCGGCAATGAGACCGGCGTCTTCGGCGACCGGAATGAATTCGGCGGGCGATATCATCCCACGGACCGGATGGCGCCATCGCACAAGAGCCTCGCAGGCAACAAAGGCCCCCGTGCGCCCATCCACGATGGGTTGATAATGTAGTTCCAGTCCGCCGTTTGCGATCACTTCCCGCAGATCATGTTCCAGAACGAGGCGAGCGCGCGCTCGCTCCGTCATATGGGTCTCGAAGAAGCGGTGGGTCCGCCGCCCGTCCGATTTGGCGGCGTACATCGCGAGATCGGCATGTCTGACCCACTCGTCGATGTCGCGGGCGTCGTCGGGGGCGATCGCAATGCCGACGCTCGCGTCGCTGGACAACCGATGACCAGCGACATCGAACGGCTCGCGCAATCGCCTATGGAGCTCGGAGACGAGATCGAGGACTTCCTCGCGCGAGCCGGCGTGGCGCTTGACGATCGCGAATTCGTCGCCGCCGAGTCTGGCGATCAGGTCGTCGGCGCCGAGGCAGCTGCGCAGACGAGCGGCGATTTGCTGTAGGAAACGGTCGCCGACGTCGTGCCCCAGAGTATCGTTGATGTCTTTAAATCCATCGATGTCGATGTAAAGGAGGGCGTTACGACGGTCATCCCCGGTGTCGTTCCACAACTCTTCCATTTGAGCGCGAAAAAGCACCCGGTTCGGAAGGTCGGTCAGTCCATCGTAGTGTGCGAGATGCGCGATGCGGTCTTCCGCGAGTTTCCGCTCGGTCACGTCTTCGTACACGCTGACGATGTAGCGCGCCTGCCCATCGGTATCCCGGATGGCCACGCGGGTCGAATTCAGGAAATGCGTCTTTCCGTCCGGTCCCCGGAAACGCCGCTCGCTTCGGACCACGCTCTCTTCCGACCGGACGAGACGGTCTTCCATTTCGGAGACAGCCTCCGCGTCGCTCGCCGGCATCAGATCCGATATGGTTCGCCCGACTATCTCGGCGCCGGTCAGGCCCAAGTAGCGATCGGCGTTCCGATTAGCGAGGAGATACTTTCGGGTGCCGGCGTCCTTCACGGTGATCAACGCGGGGATGTTGTCCATGATCTCATGGACGAACGCCAGGTTACGGTCGCGTTCATGTTCGATCTGCATACGCTCTGTCGTGTCCTCGATAGTAGATACCCAGCCACCGTCGCGCAGCGGCCTGTTGTGGGCCAGATACGAACGGCCGTCGGTGGTCACGCTCGCCATCCGGACGACCTGACCGGCGGCGATGGCTTGCTGTACTTCGGTACAGAAAGCGGTCGCGTCACCATGAAAGTGTCCCAGACGCTTCCGTTCATCGACCAATTCTCTGAAATGCCATCCGATGACGGAAACGGCAGGGTCGAGGCCGAACATCTCGAAGAAACTGCGGTTGACCGAGACGACGTGGCCATTCTTGTCGTAGACTACCAAGCCCTGAATCATGTTGTTCAGAGCCGTATCCAGACGCTCACGTTCCGCCTCCAGACTGCGTCGGTTCTCCCGGCCATCGCGCAGGATCTGCAGTATGATCCAGACCAGAACCATGGCGACCGCAAGCGCCGTCAAGGCCGCGACCGTCAACGTCGCGCGGGTCTGAAGCTGCCAGTCCTCGAGCGCCGCCTCCACGGTCTTGCTGGCAACGACGGTCGCCGGCACATGCTGGAGTGGAACGCCGGCGGCCAGGCGCTCCGCGGCGTCCAGCGCTCCTCGGCCTCTGATGGTCCGGCGATCGGCGCGCAGCAGCGACAGCGGTGCAGTGCCGAATTTCCTGCCGACTGCTTCCGGAGCCGCGGGATGCCTCGCCAGCAGGGTGCCATCCGAGCCGAAAAGACTGATCGCATTGTCAGTCCCAGGAGTGATCGAGCCGAAGAACCGCTCGAATTGCCGCAGGTCGATCCGGCGGACAAGCACGCCGACGAAGATCCCGTCGATGCCTCGCAGCCGTTGCGCGATGATCATGTGCCACTTGCCGGTCAGAAGGCTCGGGGCGGTCTCCGTCAGCACGTCGGGCGAGGAGGGATCGGTCGTGAACCGCTTGAAGTATCCGCGCTGAGCAACGTTCAGCTTCGGCACGGGCGACATCTGGGACCAGTTGACCATGTTGCCGTCGATATCGAATATGGAGACGTCTCCGAGGTACGAGATACCTCGCGATCGCATCATGGCGCGGGCATTTTCGCCCGACAGCCTCGATCGGAGCTGATCGGCCGAGCCCAACCCGGGAATGTCGAGCCTCCGGATCAGGTCGGAAGCGATCGTCGCCGAATCCGCGAATTGTTCGTCGAAATGGCGGGATAGCATCTGGACGGTGCTGGACAACTCCCGCTCCGCACTAAGCAGCGCGCGTTCGCGGAAATGGTCGATGAGAGACACCGTCGCGCATGTGATGGTGGCCAGCAACCCGAGTCCCGCCAAGGCCAGACACAGCGCCGGGCTCTTCCGTATGCTCGTCTCGCCCAGTGGCAAGAGCGTCTTCCTCAACGTTTGGATCATCAGCCTTCCGAACGCGATGTTTGCGGTCGGTAAAAGGTTATGACGCGAAAGTTGCGGAAGTGATCAACGCCCGCGCACCGGCAAGGCTCTATCGTCGAGACCGTCTACGCTGGTGAACAGCTGATTAAATCGTAGGCAGGTGCCGAAGCTAAACCTCGAATTAAGGGGAGCGGCATACGTTCGCCATGCATTAACCAATAAGGCATTCGGTCGAAAATGAAGATCAGCGCTTTGCTCACGGTCGCCGTCGTGTCGCTCTCGGTAGTCGGTGGAGGCGTTGCCCTCTACGTCGCTGGCACGAACTACGCCGCTCTCGACCGGGTGCACGAAGCGCAAGGGCGGTTGGCGATCGTCCGCTCCGTCGGCGACATTCCGCGTTACCTGAATTCGGAACGGGGCTTCGCCACCAATATCCTGTACGGGCCGGCCACCATCGATCCGAAGGCGAAGGCGGAGCTGATCGGCAGATACCGCAAGCAGACGGACGGCGCGCGCGCCAAGATGTTGGAACTTCGTAAGGGACTTCCGGGTCCGTTCGTTGACGGCGCGCGTATCGCGAACGAGATCGACGCCTTGAATGCCAAATTCGTTACGTTGCGGGAGGCCATGGACAAGGCGATGGACGGCCCGGCCGACGCCCGCAAGGATGCCGGCCGCAAGATCGTGGCGGACAACGCCGTGTTCAACAACGCCGTCACTGCTCTCCTGGACGAGCAGGTCCGTAGGATCGCAAAGCTTGACGGCGATGCCTACCGCCAGGCCAGTCTGGCGAACATCTCCTGGACGCTCCGAGACGTCGGCGGTCTGAACGCGAGCCTGCACAAGAACGTGGTCGGCTCCGGCAGGCCGGCGACCGATGCGGAGCGGCTGGAGCTCAGTCGCATCCAGGGCCGTTCGGACCAGATACTGGCGTCCCTGCAGGCGCTGCGCGGTGTCGCGACGACGCCGGCCAACGTGTCCGCCGCCCTCGATAAGATGAATGCGGCCTACGTCGATAGGTTCGGCAAGGAACTGAAGATGGTGAAGGACGGCGCGGCGACGGGCAAGTTCGAGCACGACGTCGACACGTATTACGCCGAGTCCCAGAAAGGCCTCGGCGCGATCATCGACGTCCGGGACGCCTTCTACGCGAATGCGGAGCAGGTGCTGGAAGAGGCGCGCTCGTCTGCCGGCTTCGGTCTGATCCTGGTCCTCTGTGGTCTCGCGATTCTTGCCGCAGCGGATGTCGCGGTCGTCGTGATGGTGCGGCGACGGGTCTGCAAGCCCATCGTGGACCTCACTGCGAGCATGTCGCGACTGGCCGGAGGCGATCTCGCCGGCGAGGTCCCGAGCGCCGGTCGAAACGACGAGATCGGGGCCATGGCGGCGGCGGTCGAGGTGTTCAAGACGAGCATGATGGACGCCGAAAGGCTGGCCGCCGACAAGGCGGCAGATAGCGAAGCTAAAGCAGGGCGGGCGAAAACGTTAGAAAGGCTGACATCGACATTCGAGGTGGCGATCCAGGAGCTTGTCGGCGGACTGTCGCGCGCTTCGGGCGCCATGGAGGATACGGCGCGATCCATGGAGGCGACGGCGCAGACTGCGGGTAGCCAGGCCGTGGTGGTCGCAGGCGCCTCCGATCAGACGTCCGGAAACGTTCAGTCGGTCGCGAGCGCGACGGAGGAGCTGTCGTCGTCGATCACCGAGATCGGGCGCCAAGTCGCGCAGTCGGCGGATATCGCGGCACGCGCCGTGGAGAACGCCCGCCAGACCGGCGAAACGGCGCTGTCCCTTGCGGATGGCGCGAAACGGATCGGCGACGTGGTGACGCTGATCAACAGCATCGCGGCGCAAACCAACCTTTTGGCTTTGAACGCCACCATCGAGGCGGCCCGTGCAGGCGACGCCGGCAGAGGCTTTGCCGTCGTCGCATCGGAGGTGAAATCGCTGGCAGAACAGACGGCGAGAGCGACGACGGACATCGCGGAACAGGTGACGTCAATCCAGTCGGCTAGTAATCATACGGTGTCGGCCATCCAGGACGTCGCCAACGTGATCGGCGAGATGAACCGGATAAGCTCCGCCATCGCGGCCGCGATCGAGGAGCAGGGATCCGCGACGATGGAAATTTCCCGCAGCGTCCAGGAAGCTGCGCGAGGGACGCGTGAGGTGAGCACGAACATCGCAGGCGTCAGGCAGGCGGTGGACGATTCCGGCGCGGCGGCGGCGCAGGTGTTGAACGCCGCGGAGGGGCTGTCGCGGCAATCCAGAGATCTGACCGATCAGGTCAATCAGTTCCTGTCGGCGGTGCGGGCGGCCTAGAGCGGTTGTAGCCGGGGGGCGATCGAGCGGACGCATGATCGCGTCACCGACTTCGCTAGGTGACCTGAGGCGTGGGCACCGGTCTGCCCGGAGCGCCGCAGGACAATGGCGGGAGAGGCACGGTCGAAGACCCAACCTGTCCGTCGTGTCGGTCCTGAGAAAGAAAAAGCTCTTTCTCGATTTCGGCCGTGTCCTCGATCACGCGTGATGCGGAAATTCCTGCAGCGTAAACTTCTCATTCTCAGCCGTCATCCGAAAGGCAAAGCCGTGGCTTCGGACGCAACCCGCGTCCTGAACCTTTCGTTGATGTCCTCTGCGGTTCGGACATCGACCGGGAAGCCCAGTAGCTGTTCGACTGCACGTTTGAAATCCACAATGTGAAACAACGGGGTCACGTCAGGCGTCGGCTCGACGAGCAGATCGAGATCGCTGTCTTCGAGATCCTGGCCTCGCGCGACAGATCCGAAAACGCGGACATCACGCAACGTATGCCGAGCAGCCATGGCAAGTATGGCTCGGTGATGCTCTTGAAGTGCAATCGAAGGCTTCATCGGTCACGCCGCGTCCCTGTTGCGGGGGGCACATAATCACTTCGCCGGCAAGCTTCAATCTTGCCGACCGATGTCGACTGCCGGCATGGGGCAGCGAGTGCTCGGTAACTCGCAACAGAGGGGCGACCCGGACGCCGTGCATCGCGCAAGCGCGGCGGGACGGGATGTCACGCAACGGCCAAAAGGCCTTGTGGTCCCGGACGGACCATCCCTCGTCGAGTAGGAAACGGGCAATAGTGCCCCGAAAATCTCGCAACACCGTGCATTCGGCGAGACTTCCGACAGCCGATTTGTACGGGCGTTGTATGGGTTTCTGAAAAAGAGTTTCGGCCGGACGATATTCGATATAGTTCAAAAAAATCAAAAAATTAAAGAACTGTAGCGGACGGCGGGAATCGAACCCGCGTATGCAGCTTGGGAAGACGAAAGCGGCCTGATGATGGCTGATCTCCGTGACAGGCAACCTATTGATTTACCGATATTTATCGGATATTTTACGGTTTCCTCGCTGAAACTAAATAATTCAACGTTTTTAGCTGTCGTTGTAGAATTGTTGTAGGCTCCGATGCCCGAAAAGACGCCCTACGAACGCCTCAACAAGAGGCTTTTGCCCACCGACGTGTATCTGGCGATCAAGATTTCCCGGACCCCGGGATCCGGAGCACGCATCATCGAGTGGAAGGATACCGAGTGCGCCGG
>JAPLPC010000045.1 GCA_026400425.1 Hyphomicrobiales bacterium
ATGCCGAAGTGAACGCGATCCGTGCCGCCTGCAAGAAGATCGGCGCGCCCAATCTGAAGGGCGCCACGATGTATACGAGCTGCGAGTGCTGTCCGATGTGTTACTCGACGGCCTATTGGGCTCGCCTCGACCGCATCGTGTTCGCGGCGGCGTGGAGCGACTATGCGGACTTGTTCGACGACTCCAACATCAACGCGGATATGAAGCAGCCCTACGCCAAACGGAAAATCAAGATGGCCCAGGTGATGCAGCCGGAAGCGCAGAAGGTCTGGCAGGAATTCCGCAAGCTGCCCGATCGCGCGAAGTACTAAGCGCTGCCGCAGGTGGGGTGAGGCGAAGCGCCGCTCGGCCTGACACACTGCCAAAGCAAAACCGGCGGATCATGCGATCCGCCGGTTTGTCGTTCTGATCTGTGTGCGGCTTAGCCGCGCTTGGCGACATCCACATATTCGCGGCGGGCGTGGCCGGTGAAGAGCTGGCGCGGACGGCCTATCTTCTGCTGCGGATCGCCAATCATCTCGCTCCACTGGCTGATCCAGCCGACGGTGCGGGCGACGGCGAACAGCACGGTGAACATCGAGGTCGGGAAGCCCATCGCCTTCAGGGTGATGCCCGAATAGAAATCGACGTTCGGGTACAGCTTGCGGTCGATGAAATACTGATCCGACAGCGCGATCTTCTCGAGTTCCATCGCAACGGCGAGCATCTCGTCGCCGCCGTGGCCGGTTTCCTTGAGAACTTCGTGGCAGGCCTGCTGCATCAGCTTGGCGCGCGGATCGTAATTCTTGTAGACGCGGTGACCGAAGCCCATCAGGCGGACGCTGGAATTCTTGTCCTTGACCTTGGCGGTGAATTCCGGAATCTTGTCGACGGTGCCGATCTCGGCGAGCATCTGCAGCGCAGCTTCGTTGGCGCCGCCATGGGCCGGACCCCACAGGCAGGCGATGCCGGCGGCGATACAGGCGAATGGATTGGCGCCCGACGAGCCGGCGATGCGGACCGTCGAGGTCGAGGCGTTCTGCTCGTGGTCGGCATGCAGCGTGAAGATCTTGTCCAGCGCCTTGGCGAGAACCGGATTGACCTTGTAGTCCTCGCACGGCACGGCGAAGCACATCTTCATGAAGTTCGATGCGAAATCGAGCGAGTTGGTCGGATACACGAAAGGCTGGCCGATCGTGTACTTGTAGGCCATCGCCGCCAGCGTCGGGATCTTGGCGATCATGCGGATCGAGGCGATCTCGCGCTGCTTGGCATCGTTGATGTCGGTGGAGTCATGGTAGAACGCGGCGAGGGCGCCGACCGAAGCCACCATCACGGCCATCGGATGCGCGTCGCGGCGGAAGCCGGTGAAGAAGCGCGTCATCTGGTCGTGCACCATGGTGTGATTGGTCACCAGGTGGTCGAACTGAGCCTTCTGCTTGGCGGTCGGCAGTTCGCCATGCAGCAGCAGATAGCAGGTCTCGAGGAAGTCGCCTTTCTCGGCCAGTTGTTCGATCGGGTATCCGCGATATTCGAGGATGCCGGCGTCGCCGTCGATATAGGTGATCTGCGACTGGCAGCTGGCGGTCGATGTAAAGCCGGGATCGTAAGTGAACATCCCGGACTGGCCGTACAGCTTGCCGATATCGATTACGTCGGGGCCGACGGTCCCGCTATGGATCGGCAGGTCGAAACTCTTGCCATCGACTGTCAGCGTTGCGGATTTGGTGTTGGTTTTCGCGTCCATCGCATAATCCCCGATGAGATCGTTGAGGGGCCGTCAAACCACCGTCATCTCAAGAGAAATCGGCGTGGTCGGACGGAATTTCATAGCATTCGGCTGCATGCGTAGCGTATTGGCGAGTGCGCTGCAAGGCGACCAAAGAGTGCCTGCAGCTATGCTAAATAGTTGCCTGATCCGACAGCCTGTCCAGACATTCCTGCCGCCCCAATACCGCAAGGACGTCAAAGATCCCGGGCGACGTCGTCTTGCCCGTCAGTGCCACCCGCAGAGGCTGCGCGACGCCGCCGAGTTTGAGCCCGGCCTGCTCCGCGAAAGTGCGGGCCGCGGTCTCGGTATTGGCAGCGGTCCAATCTGTCACGGTTTCGAGAGCGGTGCGCAACCGACCGAGCAGCACGCGCGTTTCGGGCGTCAGCACCGCCAGTGCCTTCGGCTCGGTAATGGCGAGCGGACGATCGGCGAAGATGAAGTCCGCACTCTTGACCAGTTCGAGCAGCGTCTTGGCACGTTCCTTCAGGCCCGGCATGGCGCGCAGCAGTTGCGCGCGCGTGGTGTCGTTGAGCTTGGCCTTGATGGCGTCGCCGCCGTCGGCATAGGGCAGGATGCTCTCGAACATGGTGACGAGGGTCTCGTCATCGGTATGGCGGATGTAGTGGCCGTTGATGCTTTCGAGCTTGGCGAAATCGAACCGCGCCGCGGACCGTCCGATCGCGGGCAGGTCGAAGGCGTCGATCATCTCCTGGGTCGTGAAAATCTCCTGGTCGCCATGGCTCCAGCCGAGCCGGACCAGATAATTCCGCAGGGCGGCCGGCACGTAACCCATGGCGCGATACGCATCGACGCCAAGTGCGCCATGGCGCTTGGACAGTTTCGAGCCGTCGGGGC
>JAPLPC010000259.1 GCA_026400425.1 Hyphomicrobiales bacterium
CCCGACCGGTGAGGTGCTGGACCGCTCGCCGCCGCCGGAGCTGGCCGGACGTTGACCGGCGGCCAACAAAGTCCTGCCTCGGCTTGAACCTTTGCCGGCAACAGGGCGACCCATAACCGCACACAGACATGGGCGGTGATTGGAAAATGGACAACACACAGATCGCTTTCAGCAACCACGCCGACTTCACCGGCAACCCGGCGCCGCGGGACAACGTGGCGTTGCCGCCTGCACAGCCGGCCGGCATCGACCGGACCGATATCGGCGGCCTGCGCGGCGCGCGCATTGCCAGTGTCATCAACCAGATCAACGAGCACTTCGCCGACCAGCAATTCTCGACCCGGGTGGTGGCCGAGCGGCTCGGCCTCTCGGTGCGCTACGTGCAGGACCTGTTGCAGGGCTCCGGCCTCAGCATTACCGATCGCATCATGCAGCTGCGCCTCGACAAGGCCCGCCGCATGCTGACCGAGGACCGGCAATGCCTGCTGAAGATCAGCGAAGTGGCCGGCGCCTGTGGGTTCAACGAGCTCTCCTATTTCCACCGCAGCTTCCGCCGCCGCTTCGGCGTCTCGCCGGCGAAATTTCGCATCCAGTCGCTGAACGGCTGAAGATCGCTGTCGACGTAGCGTTCTGGTCGTTGAAGTCATCTAGCGTCCCGCGGCCGATGACGTGATCTGCCAAGATCACTTTATCGGCCGCGTTATCGCGTGCCTGCGCATGCCGGGCCGGTGCGACCATCGCGATCCCGTATGAGATCGATGTCCCTTAGGCTGCCGCTTCGCCGACATGGTGTCAGACGCGCACCGGCCGAATCCTGCATGACAGAAGCATTTGTCCGTCGGCAAGCCGTCATACGATATCAATCCTCTCTGTAGCCGGTTGTATTTGCAAACCCGTTTCCTTGTCGAAACGGCGCGGCGATGACATTTTGAGTTACTCATAAAGCTGCCGAAAACACCGCAAGGCGACGTCGGCGGCAGCAAAAAAACCAGCCATCATTGCCGGTCTTTCCATCCTGCTCCTGGGAGCGGGATCGCGCGATGATGTCTCGCAACCAAAGGAACACGATCGTGCGCTCCGTTCTGTTGTCCCGGCTCCTCTCCGCAGCTTTCGCCTCGGTCATGCTGACCACGGGAATCGGTGCGGTCTGTGCGGCCGACGCCTGGCCGAGCCGGTCGATCAAGCTGGTCGTGCCATTCCCTCCAGGCGGCGCCGCCGACATTTCCGCGCGCGTCTTCGCCGACAAGCTCGGTGAGGCGCTGAAGCAGACGGTGGTGATCGAGAACAAGGCCGGTGCCGGCACGGCGATCGCCGCGGAAGCCGTCGCCAAGGCCGACCCTGATGGCTACACGCTGTCGCTGGCGCCCGCCGGCCAGCTCACCATCCTGCCGCACATCAATACCAAGGTTCAGTTCGATCCGTTCAAGAGCTTCACCCCGGTCTCGATCCTGACCTCCGTGCCCTATGTGCTCGCCGCCAGCCCCGATGCGCCGGTATCGACGGCCAAGGAGCTGGTCGCTGCTGCCAAGCGCGAGCCTGGCAGGTTCACCTATTCGTCATGCGGGCCCGGCACGCTGTGCCATCTGAGCGGGGAGCTGTTCAAAAGTCTCACCGACACCGATCTGTTGCACGTCCCGTTCAAGGGCAGCGCGCCGGCCGTTAATGCGTTGCTCGGCAACCAGGTCAACCTGTCATTCGACACGCTGACCGTGCTGGCCCCGCAGATCCGCGATGGCAAGGTCAAGGGCCTGTTGGTGACCAGCCGCGAGCGGTCGCCGCAACTGCCGAACGTGCCGACAGCGGCCGATGCCGGCATCAAGGATTTCGTCGTCGATAGCTGGTTCGGCCTCGTCGTGCCGGCCGGCACGCCCGACGCCATCGTCGATCGCCTGAATGCCGAAGTGGTCCGCATCGGCGCGTTGCCGGAGGTGAGGGAGCGTCTCGAAGCGCAGGGCCTCAGCGTCACCACATCGACGCGCGACGCTTTCGCAAAGACCATCAAGGATGATCATGTCCGCTGGGGCAAGGTCGTCGATGCCGCCGGCGCCAAGCTGTACTGAGTCTCGATCGCGCTATGGAGCAAACGCGCCCCTAATTGACCAGACGCGGCCGTCGGACCGGCGCGTCCTTGGCATAGCCCAGCCCGATGCCGCTGACATGCAGCGACGTGTCCCACAACGGCTCCAGCGTCTTCAACGACGGCAGCACGCGAAGTTCGACGCCGGCATCGCTCAACGCTTTTTCGATATTGTCGATGCGCTCGACGTTGACCGGCATGGTCGGAGTAGGCGACACCCACATGCCGGCATTGCCCAGTGACTCGAAATCATCGGGGGATAATTCGTAGCGATAGATGGTGATCTGCGAGAGACGGTCGAGCCAGCCGCGTTCGATATGCGCGACCATGCGGCATGAACTCATCTTCTTGTAGGCGGCGAGATATTGCGGCGTCGTGGTCTCATCCGGCCAGACGAAAATCCGCGGACAATCGCGCGGAAACAGATACATGGCCTGATGCCAGTCATCGATCGCCCAGACGAGGGGATCGTTGCCCCCCGCCGGATCGGACCGCGGCATGAAGACGTTGATAGAGCTCTCGGGGCTGAAGTGGAAAAGGCGCATCGACACTCAATGACACGCGCGTATGGGACGTCAATCTCTGCGGTCCCTGTCTGGCGCGCCCGCCGGCAAGTGGGGATTCGCAGCGCTTGACCGGTCGCGTTACCTGCGAACAGCTCGCGGAGATTCTATTTTGGCCGGTTCCCTGACGAGGTCGCCGCGTACCTTGATCCGCATGTCCGGGCCGGCGACGTGCGAGGCCACTACCAACCCCGGCCAGCACCCGCGCGGCGCTCCCGACCTGATGCCGATCTGGACGATGCTCGACTGCGCCGCGTAAGGCCGCGGCACCAACTGGCGTCTGAAGCTGAAATGCCAGAAATTACATAGTCTTAGAATGAGTCTGCGGCTCGGCGTTTGGCCCCGGGTTTCGCACCGCAGCCGCCATTCGGTGAGCAACGGAGCCCGTTTGCGCCATTGGGGCACTGCGTGCAGCGCGGGACCGGACGTGAATGCCGGCGATGTGCCGAAACGGGACGGTCAAAAAAAGCGCTCGCGAAGACGTGAAACCTTGCCATCCGGCACCTAAAAAGGCCATGATTGGCAGGCTGTTAGACAGCAATGGGGACTTGGTGGGGATCTTCCGATTAATCCGCATTTAACTCAAACTCGCCTTAATGGCGCTTCGCACTCCCGCGGGATTGCAGCTGTGGATGTCAGTCCATCGCCGCATGGTTCGCAGGACGCGCAGTCATTTTGTGTGGACGCCAGGCGTATGAGTAGTTCCAGACTTGCGTTGAATTCTTCCGCGCCATCTCGCCAAGGTCGGGCAGTGTCGAACACCAAGCCAAGCAGCAGGTCGAACAGCAAGTTGAATCCCCAGTTGACCAGCAAGTCGAAGAGCAGCAATTCACGGACTTTCTTCTGGGCCGGTGCCGCATTGGCCGCCGTCGCTCTCACCGGTGGGTGGACCGTCGCCGGCAAGCTTTTCCAGACCGGTGGCATCGAGCCATCGATGGTGGCCGCGAGCTTGGGCACCGATGCCGGGGTATCGACCTCGTCATTCGCCGAGCGCTTCAACCAGCGTGTTGCCCGCGTCGATTCGCAGGCCAATCCCAACAACAATTTCTCCGATCGCTTCGAGCCCGCGCGTGCAGCACCGCTGGCCGGTTCGGCACCGGTGGCCATGCCGAAGTCCGATCGTCAGGTCGCCTGGTTCGCGCCGAATTCGATGGGGGCATCGCCGGATCGCTTCGCCCGCCGCACGGCCGATCAGGCAACCGTGCCGGCGCCCGCGGTGAAGCCGCAGGAAGTCGCTCTCATGCAGCCGTCGCCGACGGTGAAGCAACTGGTCGCCAGCATTCCGATGCCTCCCGTGCGTCCGCAGGATGCGCGGACCGGCGCGCAGAATGATCAGCTGGGCCCGTCCGCACAGGTGGCGCAGGCTCCAACGCCGAAGGGTGGCGCGTTCGGCCATGACGCGCTGGTGCAGCGCGCCCGCTTGGCGCTGGCTTCGCAGCCGAAGAACGCCAGCCTCAACATCTTCGATAAGCTGTTCGGCGGCAACGCGCCGAAGAGTGGACCGGTGCTTGCTTATGCGGGATCCGACGGCGGCATTCTCTCGAATGGTCAGGATGCCGAGCAGAGCGCCAATCAGACTGGTGAAATTGATCGCCTGACGGCCGTCTACGATATTTCCGCCAAGCGCGTTTACATGCCCGACGGCAGCAAGCTCGAAGCGCATTCGGGACTCGGCTCGCGGCTCGACAATCCCGCTTATGCCCATGAACGCATGCGCGGCGTGACACCGCCGCACATTTACGATCTGAAGCCCCGCGAGGCTTTGTTTCACGGCGTCGCTGCGCTGCGCATGACGCCGCTCGGTGGCGAAAGCGCAATCTTCGGCCGTAACGGGCTCCTCACGCACAGCTACATGCTCGGCCCCAACGGCGATTCCAACGGCTGCATTTCATTCCGGGAATACGACAAATTCCTGCAGGCCTATCGACGTGGCGAAGTGAAACGTATCGTCGTGGTCGCTAAGCTCGACTAAGCGCCGGCGCGGTTCGCAATCGTTCGGACCGCATTCGCCTACCGCGCGACGGTCTGTCCTTCATTGCCCCTGCATGCTCACGCCCAAATTTTCCGCATCCGCGAATCCGACCTGTAGGAACCGGACAGGCTCTGTGCAACTTGAATTGCCATCTTGTTGTTACATGGAACTGGATGATGGGACATCTGATTGCCACCCGCCGTGTCACGCCGGGGATCGCGCGTGTCATTACCATGCTCGTGCTAATGACGGCTGCGCCATCGGGCGTGTTCGCTGCCGGCACGCAGGCGCAGCGCGAGGCTTGTACGCCCGACGCTTTCAAACTGTGCTCGGCAGCGATGCCCGACGAGCGGCGCGTGGAAAGTTGCTTGCGCGACGCAGGCCCGCGCCTCAGCCGCGCATGTTATGATGTGTTCTATCCGCCGGAGAACGCCGAGTCCGATCAGGTGACCCGCGGCCAGGCGGTGACGCGCGACCGCATGCAGCCATCGGCGCCGCTGCGTCCGCAAAATCCGTCGATGCCGCAAATGCCTCCGGGCCCGGAGAACGACGATTGAGTTTGTCGCAGCGGCTCACGACATCAACCTCAATGAAAAAGGCGGCGCATGATGCGCCGCCTTTGATGTTTTGCGGATGGCCGGGGTTACCGGCAAACGCGAACCTTTTTCACAACGCGACGGCCATATGGACCGCGCTTGATCACGGTGCGCATCGTGCAGACTGGACCGCGACGGATGATCGTGGTGCGACGTGCGCCATGGCGATGCTGTGACGAAAAATCGGTGATCGGCGCGACGGTTGTGGCTTGGGTCACGGTCGTTGCCGAAGCGGGAGCGACCAGGGACGCCAAGCCGATCGCTGCTGCAGCGGCAAATCCGAGAGCAAATTTCTTCATGATATTCTCCTTAACCCGAGGCCGATGAGTGTCATCAGCTCATGCATTGAAACTAGGTATCGCGGGTGAACCAAAGCTGAAGAGAATGCGGCGGGAAGGGGGCGCGTAGTCGTGCTCAGTAGCAGCCTCGTACGACGCGGAACATCAAGTGCTCGATCAGGTTGTCGTCAATGACTGGTGTCGCCGCCGCGGCGACGTACACGCATGCCAGGGATTCAACCATGAAGAAGTTCATCATCATTCTCGCAGCGACGACGGCTCTTGCGGCACCGGCGTTTTCACAATCGCTGGGTGAGACGACCGGCGTGAAATGAACGCTGGGCATTGCGCCGAAGACGCAGGACTTTGTCACCGAAGCTGCACGTAGCGACATGCTGGAGATCACAGCAGCCAAGATCGCGCTGCAGAAGGGAAATGCCGACGACAAGAAATTCGCCGAGCAGATGATGGCGGATCACACAAAGACGTCCGCCGAAATGAAGCAGCTGATCGATAGTGGAGCGGTAAAGGCCGATCTGCCGACAGCGCTCGATGCATCGTCGCAGACAAAGATCGAGCGGTTGAACAAGGCCGGCGTCGATGACTTCGCAGCCATCTACGACCCGATGCAGATCGCCGCGCATGAGCAAGCCGTGTCTCTGTTCGAGCGCTATGCCGGGGGCGGCGACAATGCCAGATTGAAAGACTTCGCCGGAAAGACCTTGCCGGCATTGCGCCACCACCTGGAGATGGCGCAGCAGATCGAGAATAAACGTCGCGGTGCGGCAGTCGGATCGGCACCCAGCCGCGAAACGCCGTCGCCTTACGGCGCGAAGTAACCATCACGATCGCAAAAGCTCGGCATCGGCGCCGGGCTTTTGCGTCGTGGTCGCCAGACGGGGTGTCGGTTATTTCAACCCGCCGGTGACATGCAAGGTTTCGCCGGTGACATAGGATGCCGCGTCCGAAGCCAGGAAGGCGACCACGGCAGCGATTTCCTCGGCTTTGCCGACACGGGCCATTGGCGTCGTGCTTTCGATCCAGCTGCGCATGTCGCCTTCATGAAGGCCGGCCGACGTTACGCCTTCCGTTACGATCATCCCCGGATTGACGGCGTTGACGCGAATGTTCTTCGCTGCCAGTTCTTTGGCGAGGACCGACGTGATGGCATCGACCGCCGCCTTGGTGGCGGTGTACACGGCGGTGTTCGGCGGCGCGAGGGTGGAGACGCCCGATGAGATATTGACGATGCTGCCGCCGGCCGGATTGAAGTGCCGCACAGCTTCTTGAGAGGTGAGCAACAGCCCCAGCACGTTGAGATCGAAGTGGCTGTGGAAGTGCTCCGGCGTGATGCCGTCGAGCGGGGCGAAGCCGTAGACGCCCGCATTGTTGACGAGGATGTCGATCGGCCCGAATGCCGTGACCGTCGCCGCCACCGCCGCGATGGCACCTTCGGTGGTGGCGAGATTGCCATGCACCGCGATCGCTTTGCCGCCTTTGGCCGTGATGGCCGCGACGACCTTGTCCGCGCCCGCTTTGCTCGACGCATAATTGACGCCGACCGCGGCGCCGGCTTCGGCGAGCTGCAGCGCGATTTCGGCGCCGATCCCCTTCGAGGCGCCGGTCACCAGCGCCACCTTGCCTTGGAATGTCTTGGTCATGATCGTGATCCCTGTTGAACGTTTCAATAGTTCGGAAGTATGGAACTATTGAACCAGCGCAAGAGGGGCCCTATGTTTTATTCATGGCTCAGTTCGTTCACCCAGCTACCGCAGACATCACGTTGGCCGGCGTGCTGTCGGCGCTGGCCGATCCCATCCGGCTGCAGATCGTTCGCGGCTTGCTGCAGGAAAGCGGCTGCCTGTCGTGCACGGCGGCATCGCCATGCCCCACCATCGCCAAATCGACCCTCTCGAACCACTTTCGCGTGCTGCGCGAGGCTGGCCTGATCCAGACCAGCAAGAAGGGTGTCGAGCATCAGAACGCGGTTCGGTCGGCAGATCTCGAAGCGAGGTTTCCAGGCTTGCTAATGGCAATCCTGGCGCATTCCGTCACCGATGGGTTACCTGTGACATCGGAATGATGATGGTTGCTAGTTAGACCGCAAACGTGTCGCCGAGGCCGATGATAGAGACCAAACAAAAACCCCGGCATTACTGCCGGGGTTCTGCATTCTGATAGTTGCCTGAATGGCTGGACTTAGAAGTCCATGCCGCCCATGCCACCGCCCGGAGGCATGCCGCCGGCTCCAGCACCGGCCTTCTTCGGCAGCTCGGCGACCATGGCTTCGGTCGTGATCAGGAGCGAAGCCACCGAGGCTGCGTTCTGGATCGCGGCACGAACAACCTTGGTCGGGTCGATGATGCCCTTCTTGAGCATGTCGCCATAGGTGCCGGTCTGCGAGTCGAAGCCGAAGCCGTAGGTCGCGTTCTCAAGCACCTTGCCGACGATCACCGAACCGTCTTCGCCAGCGTTGATGGCGATCTGGCGCGCCGGAGCGGACAGGGCCTTGCGGACGATCTCGACGCCGGTCTTCTGGTCGTCGTTCGCGGTCTTGATCTTCTTCAGCTGTTCCGAAGCGCGGAGCAGAGCGACGCCGCCGCCGGGGACAATGCCTTCTTCAACCGCAGCGCGGGTCGCATGCATCGCGTCGTCAACGCGGTCCTTGCGCTCCTTCACTTCGACTTCGGTCGCGCCGCCGACGCGGATGACGGCAACACCGCCAGCCAGCTTGGCGAGACGCTCCTGCAGCTTCTCACGGTCGTAGTCCGAGGTGGTTTCCTCGATCTGCGCCTTGATCTGCGCCACGCGTGCATCGATGTCGGTCTTCTTGCCGGCACCGTTGACGATGGTGGTGTTCTCCTTGTCGATCATCACCTTCTTGGCCTTGCCGAGCATGGCGAGGGTGACGTTCTCCATCTTGATGCCGAGATCTTCCGAGATCGCCTGGCC
>JAPLPC010000253.1 GCA_026400425.1 Hyphomicrobiales bacterium
TCATGGATATGCGTGAACCAGCCTGAATCCTGCTCCTCGAACACCAGCCTGTCGTCGGCCTGCTTGGTGCCGAGCCGATGCAGCCAGACCTGCATCGGGCGGTGGTTGTCATCGAGCTTCACATAGAAGAACGCCTTGCAGTCCAGCGTCCACACCACGCCGCCGTCGGTTTCCTCGACGATGTCCGTGAGGTCTTGTCCGGTCGACCAGTCACGAACGCGGATGGTGAAATATTCCGAGCCCTTGATGTCGGCGCTCCAGGCCTCCAGCGTGTGATCGGGCGAGTGGCGCGCTTCGCCGAACTTGAAGTATGCGTGGTCTTTCGCCAGCGCGTCGCCGTCGAGGATGATCTGCGCATCACCGCCGCCGCGCGGCATGCGGCCGAACAATTCATGCTGGCCGCCGTCGCGGAATTTTCGGAGGTACGACCATGGGCCATCGGGAGAGGGCACGGAGGAATCGTCCTCCTTGATGCGAGCGCGCATCTCGGCGACGAGCTTTTTTTGCAACGCGTCGGTGCTGCCGAGCAGGCTCTCGGTATAGGCGTTCTCGGCGTCCAGATACTTGCGGATCTCCGGCTCGAGCACGGAAGGATCACGCAGCACGTCCTGCCACTTGGCGTCCTTAAGCCAGGCATAATCGTCGCGGACGGTGATGCCGTGGGCCGTGAAGGAATGCGGATGAACGGGTGCAACCGGTGGTGCTATCTTGGAGGTCTGCTGTGTCATGAAGGCTCTTTTCGCGGAGGTGCGATCGGCTATGATCCCGTCCGTCGATATGGCGACGTACCGTGAATATAGGCGGGATCAACCGCTTTGCCATCCTTCGAGTTTCTCTCGAAAGGCAAGACCAAACAAGAAACGAGGAAACCGATGCCCGAATTCGTTACGCTCGACGCGCTGGTCCGGGACACCGCTGTGCGAATGCCGCAGAAGACCGCCGTCATCGATCCCGACCGCGCCATCACCTATGCCGATTTCGACGCGCTGATCGATCGGATCGCCGCGTCCCTGCAGGCAAGCGGCTTGAAGCCCCAGAATGCGATTTCGATTTGCGCGCTGTCCTCGATCGAATATGCGGCGACGTTCCTCGGCGCGTTGCGCGCCGGTGTCGCTGTGGCACCTCTGGCGCCGTCATCGACGCCGGCCGATTTCGCCGCGATGGTGAAAGACGCTGCCGCCAAAATACTGTTCATGGATGATTCAACCGCAGCCAGCTTCGCCACGGCAGATATCGATCCGGCCATCCAGCGGGTGGCGCTCGATGGCGGCACGGCAGGCAAGGCATTCAAAGGCTGGCTGGCGCCGGAAGGCAGCAAGCCGGAGTCGGTGACGATCGATCCGGAATGGGTGTTCAACATCATCTATTCATCGGGCACCACGGGCACCCCGAAGGGCATCGTGCACACGATGTGGATGCGCTGGCGGCAGTATGGCCAGCTCGATCCGCTCGGCTACGGGCCGGACGCCGTGACCGTGCTATCGACGCCGCTTTATTCCAACACCACGCTGGTCTGTTTCAATCCCACCCTTGCCGGCGGCGGCACGCTGGTGCTGATGAAGAAGTTCGATGCGCGCGGCTTCCTCGAACTCAGCGCCAGGCACCGCGCCACCCATGCGATGTTGGTGCCTGTGCAGTATCGCCGCATCATGGCCGTCGAGGATTTCGAGCGATTCGACCTGTCATCCTTCGTGATGAAGTTCTCTACCTCCGCGCCGTTCGCGGCCGCGCTGAAGGCCGATGTGCCGAAGCGCTGGACGGGCGGATTGACGGAGTATTACGGCATGACCGAAGGCGGCGGCACCTGCATGCTGCTGGCCCATGAGCACCCGACCAAGCTGCACACGGTGGGGCAGCCGGCGCCGGATCATGACATCCGCCTGATCGACGAGGACGGCAATTTCGTCGCGCAGGGCGAGATCGGCGAGGTGGTCGGGCACTCGCCCGTCATCATGCAGGGCTATCTCAATCAACCCGGCAAGACCTCCGAGACGTTCTGGCACGATGCGTCGGGCAAGCGCTATGTGCGCACCGGCGATGTCGGTCGTTTCGACGAGGATGGCTTCCTGACGCTGATGGATCGCAAGAAGGACATGGTGATATCCGGCGGCTTCAACATCTATCCGAGCGATCTGGAGGCGGTGCTGGTGCAGCACGATGCCGTGCTGGAAGCGGCGGTGGTCGCGATGCCGTCCGAAGAGTGGGGTGAGACACCAGTTGCATTCGTGGTGCAGCGGCCGGGCGCATCCGCCCATGCGGCAGAGCTGAAAGGCTGGGCCAATGAGCGGCTCGGCAAATTCCAGCGGATCAATGACGTGGTGATGGTCGATACGTTGCCGCGCAGCGCAATCGGCAAGGTGCTGAAGCGCGAGTTGCGGGATCGCAGGCTGTCGGGCGATCTGTCGGCGTGACAGCGCAGATAGTCTTCAATAATGCGGTGGGCGCTCATTGGTCGGAGTGCCCACCGCCGTCTCGGCTTCCGCCAGTCGCTCGCCGATCGCGGCCATCTGCCGCGTCAGCCTATCGATCTGCGTCCACTGCGCCGTGATGGTCGCATTCAGCGTCTCGATGGTGTCATCCTGATAGGCGATCCGCATTTCCATCGTCTCGATGCGCTCGCGCAGGCTTTCAAGTTCACTCATCCGCAGCCTCGCGCGTCAGGGCAAAATCTTCGGAGTTGATCGGCAGGCCGTCCTTGACCGTCTCGCTTTCCTTCAGTCCGTGGCCGAGTGCAACGCGTTGGTCGAACACGAAGCATTCGCCGCGCCACAGGCTTTCGCTCTCGGGGATGTCTTCGAGATATTGCAAGATGCCGCCCTTAAGATGATAGACCTCGGTAAAACCATGGGCGAGCATGTAGGAGCTGGCTTTCTCGCAGCGAATGCCGCCGGTGCAGAACATCGCTATCTTGGTGTGCTTTGCCGGATCGAGCGTGCGAGTCACGAAGTCCTTGAACTGGCCGAAGCTCGCGATCTGCGGATCCACCGCGCCTTCGAACGTCCCCATCGCCACTTCGAACGCGTTGCGGGTATCGATCACCAGCGTGTCTTCTGCGGCGATCAGCGCATTCCAGTCGGCCGGCTCCACATAGGTGCCGACCAGTTTATTGGGATCTGTCAGCGGATCGCCGAGGGTGACGATTTCCTTCTTGAGCCGCACCTTCATGTGCAGGAATGGCATCAGGCTGGCGCGGGAATATTTCAGTTCAAGATTGTTCAGGCGGCCGGAGAAAAGCACGCCACTCTCCAATTCGCGCACCAATGCCTCAATCTCGGCGTCGTTGCCGGCAATGGTCCCGTTGATGCCTTCGTCGGCGAGCAACAGGCTGCCCTTGATGCAGAATTGATCGCATAGCACGCGTAGGGGGGCCTGCAGCTGACGGAAGTCAGGCAAAGAGGCGAATTGATAAAGTGCGGCAACCTTATACATGCGAGCGATGTAGCAAAGCCTGCGGAGCAGCGAAACCCTCGATCACCTGGGTACTACTCTGCGAACGCAGAAAAGCCGGCCCAAAGGACCGGCTTCCGTGCAGTGTAATCTGCGACCGATCGGGGACAGACCCCGATCGGTTCAGAATATATCAGAGCTTGCGGTGGGCAGCGTCCGACACCTTGTCGGCAGTGTCCTTGGCGGCCTGCTTGGCTTCGCCGACGCCCTGCTGCGCATGACCCTTGCCTTCCTGGATCAGGCCTTCGCCCTGCAACTTCTGGGAACCAACAGCTTCGCCGATGCCCTGCTTGGCCTCGCCGATGAGTTCGTTGGCTTTACCCTTGATCTTGTCTGTGGTGGCACCCATGGGATACTCCTGTGGTCACGTGGGGTGGCTGTTTCGAGAACCATTCTCGATCAACCTCGCCCCGGTTGAGCTTCGCAAACCCAATTGCCGGCTTAACCGAATGTTCCTGAAATCCCGGGATCGTGATGTCGCACATGCCGTGTCACATCACCGTCGCGGACGTTAAGAAAGCGCTGCCATGTCAGGTCACGGTCACGATCACACGCACTCCCATGACGATCATGCGTCCCATGATCATTCGCACGATCCCGATCGCTGGAAGCACGACGGCGTGCGGGTTATCCCGGCCGACAATCTCGATACCAACGTACCGTCGACCAAGGGCATGGACCGCGCTGCGGCGATCAACTTCGCGCGCGTGGGTGCGCAGAAACTATGGGCCGGCACGGTCTCGATCCAGCCGGACGCAAAGACCGGCGCGCATCATCATGGCCATCTCGAAAGCGTGATCTATGTGGTCAAGGGCAAGGCCCGCATGCGTTGGGGCGACCGGCTGCAATTCACCGCCGAGGCCGGCCCTGGTGATTTCATCTTCGTGCCACCCTATGTGCCGCATCAGGAAATCAATGCGAGCCGCGACGAAGTGCTGGAATGCGTGCTGGTGCGCAGCGATGGTGAGGCTGTGGCCATCAATATCGACATCGAGCCGGTGGAGAAGCCGGAACACGTGCTGTGGGTCGATCCCACGCATCCGGATGGCGCGGTGAAGAAGTAACGGAAAGGGCCGGCGATTGGATCGCCGGCCCTTTTGCTTCAGCTGTAGCGAAAGACGGGATCGTCGAGATCGATGGTCGGAAATATGTCGCGATCGTTCCAGTAATTCTGGTCGTGCTGCCATTCCGGTTTGTTGCCGCGCTTGGGCAACAGATGCAAACCGCGCAGGATGTAGCCGGGGTTGAAGTCCTGCTCATCGATCCATGGGAGCAGCTGCATGTCTTTGTCTTCAGGGCGCAACGTCGGCGTGACGGTATCGACCCCCTTGTCGTCCATATGCCGCAGCAGGCGGCAGACGAAATCCGCCACGATGTCCACGCGCAACGTCCAGCTCGCGCGGAAATAGCCGAACACCCATACCAGGTTCGGCACGCCGGTGAACATCATGCCGCGATAGGTCACGGTGTCGGCGAAGTTGAGCGGCGCATCGTCGATGGAGAAAGCGATATCGCCGAGCACGCTGAGATCGAATCCGGTGGCAGTGACGACAATGTCGGTGTCGATCCGGTTGCCTGATTTCAGCACGATGCCGGTCTCGTCGAAATGTGCGATCTCGTCGGTGACCACTTTCGCCTTGCCGTCCCGCACGCTCTGGAACAGGTCACCATCGGGAATGAAGGCGATGCGCTGGCGCCACGGCCGGTAGCGCGGCGTGAAATGTGTGGCGATATCGTAGTCGTTGCCGAGATAGGCACGCACGCCCTTCAGCAATTCGTCGCGCACCACATCCGGCTCGGTCTGCGCGCGCTTGGTGAAGACGCCCTGATCGAACAGGATCTTGCGGCGGACGATCTCGTGAATCCACGTCTCGTCGATATCGAGTTCGCGCAGCGTCTCGGCCAGCGCATTGGCGTTGCGGCCGGTGATGAAGAAGGTCGGCGAGCGCTGCAGCATGGTGACGCCGGCGCATGTGTCAGCGATGGCCGGTACCACGGTTGCCGCCGTCGCGCCGGAGCCGATCACGGTGACGCGCTTGCCGGACAGGTCGAGATCGTCGGGCCAGGTCTGCGGATGCACCACGGTGCCTTTGAATCGATCCAGCCCCGGCCAATCCGGCGTGAATCCCTTGGCGTGATTGTAATAACCCTGGCACATCCACAGAAAACGCGTGGTGAAGGACAGCGTCTCGCCGGTATCTGTCCGCGTGACCGTCAGCGTCCAGAGCTTGTCGTCATTCGACCACTTGGCACTGAGGATCTTGTGGTGGTAGCGGACGTGCTGGTCGATCCCGTTTTCGGTGATCACTTCGCCCATATAGGCCTTGATCTCGGCCGCCGTCGCGATCGGCGCCGAGGTCCATGGCTTGAAGCGATAGCCGAACGTGTAGAGATCACTGTCGGAGCGGATGCCGGGA
>JAPLPC010000095.1:0-12216 GCA_026400425.1 Hyphomicrobiales bacterium
TTCGATTTCGGCGGCCGCGGCCTTGGCCTCGGCCCGCGCGCGCTTCTTGCGCTGGGCCGCGGTCTCCTTCGTCGCCTCGGGCATCGGGCTGTGATCGTCGGTTTCCGGCGCTGCGGCGGCCTCGAGGGTTTTGGTGTGATCGTCGGTCATCGCACGATGGAGAAAATGCGGCCCCAGCGCACGGCGGTCGGCCAGCGCCAGATCTGCCAGGCCTGCTCGCCCTCGGCGATCGAGAAGAAGATCATCTGGGCGCGGCCGATCAGGTTTTCCGACGGCACGTAACCGACGGCGGACTGCACCCGGCTGTCGGTGGAGTTGTCACGATTGTCGCCCATCATGAAGAAGTTGCCCGCGGGCACCTTGTACTCAATGGTGTTGTCGTAAAAGCCGTTATCGACGCAATCGAGCGTCTCATAGGTCACATTGTTGGGCAGCGTTTCCTTCCAGCGCTTGACCCGTGCGGTGGCGTCGGAGCCGCATGGATCCTCGCCGACGAAATCGCTCAACCGCTCGCGCTGCACCGGCTTGCCATTGATGTGCAACAGCCCCTCTTTCATCTGAACCGTGTCGCCGGGCAGGCCGATCACGCGCTTGATGTAGTCGGTGGTGTCGTCCTTGGGCAGACGAAACACGACCACGTCGCCGCGGGCGGGATCGGAGCCGAAGATGCGGCCCGAGAAAATGTTGGGCGACAGCGGGATCGAATAATGGCTGTAGCCATAGGAATATTTCGAAACGAACAGATAGTCGCCGACCAGCAAGGTGGCCTTCATCGATCCCGAAGGGATGTTGAAAGGCTGGAACAGAAAGGTTCGGATCACCAGCGCGATGAGGAGCGCATTGATGACGACGCGGACGGTCTCGCCGAAGCCGCTTTCAGTCTTTGTCCCCGAAGTCACGCTCATCGCTTTCCCGATTCCTGCGCCATGGGCGCAGATGGCCTCTGCATCACGCGCCACGGCCTGAGCCCGGCAAACGAAACGCAACAATTTCAATTGGTTACAACAAAATCTCGTGATGGCTTGTGAGGGCAAGAGCAAGATTTTGCGGCGGCTCGATATGTCCGCAGGTTTAAACGGTTGTCGGTACGGGTGCAACGAATTGCCCCGTCACGGCGGTGTGAGCGGATTTTTGAAGGTCGCACAAGGCGGTACTGCTATTCAGCGGCCTGCTTTAACTCGCTTGGCACGGCTTTTCTCTTTTCGGGATCTGCAGCGCCGCGATCAATACGCATCAAAACAGCCGCAAAGCAGGCGACGAACACGAAGCCAACGATCGGCATCACCAGGGCAAAGATCTCGAAATCGGTCATTCCCGGATCCCTCCGAGTACCAGCCTTCCGATGCAATGTAAGCCTGCGCTCATTGCGATGCAAATTGCAGCACCTGCGGCGAAGGCCCATGTCCCGGCCCCGGTTGGCGCAAAACCGTAGAAAAACGCAAGTGCGGGACCGATACAGCCTGCGGATAAAAATGTGGTCGCGACCGTATTGGCGAAACCTACGAGCAGTTTTGCCCGCTCGTTTTTCACGATTGTGCTCGTCATCACGTCCCCCGGCAGACCGCAGCCATCATGCACGCCTGGGTTACATGCGTAAACACGAGCTACTTAAGGCTTCGCAACCGCCGAGATGATCACGAAAGCCTGTGCCAGCGGCCAGTCGTCGGTGATCGAGAGATCGATCTGTGCCGCGTGACCTGGCGGGGTCAAGGCCTGCAGACGCGCCAGCGCGCCGCCGGTCAGTTGCATCGACGGCTTGCCGCCCGGCAGATTGATCACCCCCATGTCGCGCCACCAGACACCCTGGCGGATGCCGGTGCCAAGCGCCTTCGACATCGCCTCCTTGGCGGCAAAGCGCTTGGCATAGGTGGCCACCACCATCTTTTCGTTCTTGGCGCGGCGCTCCGCCTTGGCCCGCTCTGCCGCCGTGAACACCCGGTCCAGAAACCTGTCGCCATGACGCTCGATCACCTTGCCGACCCGGGTGATGTCGATGAGGTCCGAGCCGATCCCGATGATCATGCGCCGTCCCGCTCTGCAAAGCCCCGATCCATCGCCGCACGCATTTTCTTCACGGTCTCTGAAAGGCCGACGAACAGCGCCTCGCCGATCATGTAGTAGCCGATATTCAACTCCATGATCTCGGGCAGTTTGGAGATGGTCTCCGCGGTGGCGTAATCGAGACCATGGCCGGCATGGACTTCGAGGCCCATTGATTTCGCCAGTCTGGCGCCGGCCGTGATGCGCTGCCACTCGCTTTCGGCCTTGATCAATTCGCCATCGGTGATCGCATCGCACCAGGCGCCGGTGTGCAATTCGATGACCGGCGCCTTCAGCGTCGCCGCCATTGCGATCTGCTTCGGATCAGCGGCGATGAACAGCGATACGCGGACACCGGCGTCGGTGAAACGCGCAATCGTCGGCTCCAGCGACTCGCGTTGACCGACGACGTCGAGGCCGCCTTCGGTGGTGAGTTCTTCGCGCCGCTCCGGCACCAGACAAACCGCGTGCGGCTGCACGTCCAGGGCGATGCGCACCATATCGGGCGTTGCTGCCATTTCAAAATTCAGCGGTTTGGAGATCTCGGCTTTCAACCTGATCATATCGGCATCGCGGATGTGGCGGCGATCCTCGCGCAGATGCGCGGTGATGCCATCGGCGCCGGCGGCGATGGCTTCAAGCGCGGCCCGCACGGGATCCGGGTGCTTGCCGCCACGGGCGTTTCGCAGCGTTGCGACGTGATCGATGTTGACGCCGAGGCGCAGAGACGAAGACGGCATGTCAGGCTTTCGCATGCAGGTGTCGAGAGCCCCTTCTAGCAATACCACGCGGCAATGGCGAGGTACTGGCGGCCATGCAGGCGCTCACGCCCCACTCCGGCGCTACAACAGCCCCAATTCGCGGAGCTCGCGACGCATCGGCTCGGGCATCGCCTCGATGCTCGCGGCGGCCTTGCCGAGATCGGGTGGCGCATCCTTGTCGGTGAGGTAACGCCAGCCCTGAAACGGACGCAACGGGCGCGGCGCCACCGTGACCGGCTTCGGCTCCAAAATCAGCCGGCAGCGATTGATGCCCTCGCCGTCACGAAACGGCTCGATCGCGATCAGCTTCTCGCGCAAGGCGATCTCGCCGCGGATGACCCAATAGAGCGAGCCGCCGTCGAGCAATTCGACATCGCGCTTCGGCACCATGCGGGTGACGTGAATATGCTGCTGCTTTTCGCCACGCGCCTTGGCGGAGCGCATGCGCTCACTCAGATAGCTTTTGAAATCGGCGATGGATTCACAGCCGACGGCGAGTTTGATGAGGTGCAAAGGCATGCGCGTGCAATCGGAAAGCGGCTTTACGGGGGGCGGTCTACCGCTCAGTTATCCGCCTGCCCTCCCGATGGTGCAAGCTGGACAGGCGCTGCAGCCTGTGGACGAGGCGCATCTTTCGGCGCGGCTTGTTTTTTCGCCGCCGGGCGTGGCGCAGCCTGGGCATTGGATGGCGGCTTCGGCGCAGGCGCCGGCGTATCGGTCATGATCGAAATCGGAGGAATCGACGACGACGAAGGAAAATCCGCGGTGGTCGGCTTGCCGGTCGGCATCGATGGCGGCAGGCCGACCAGCGAAGCTGCACCGGGCACGGCGGCTATCGTGGCAGGCGGCGCATTCCAAGCGGGCGCATAGCGCGTCAACAACCCCTCATAGTAGCGCTCGCCCATATTGGATGCGATCTGCTTATGATCGGTGAAGGACGCATAGGCCGGGCAGCTGTCCGGCATACAGCGATCGCGTACCTGCAAGACGTAAGCAAACAGCCCATAGCGATCACGCTCCACGGCACGGCGCAGCAGTGCCAAATCCGGCGTCATCGCCTTGTCGGCAGCAGCGGCGCTGCCATAGGCGCGCAACCGATCCAACAATGCGGCCGAGTTCGAGACCGCCGCGGCCACAGACTCCGGCGAGCCGAACAGCGACTTCTCGCAAGCGGTGAGCACCATGTCGCCGGCCAGTTCATCGAGACAGGACAGCGCCGGCAGGCCGCTCGCGAATGGCGCGCCCCCGGCAACGACTGCCATCGATTTCTCCGGTGTCGCGGCCGGGCTGCGCAATGAGGCTGCCGCGGCAATGCCGATGGCGAGCAGCGTGATCACCACCAGCGCGCCATTGGCGACCGACTTTTCGGCCCGCAGCATTGCCACCAGCACGATCAGCGCAACGACCACAGCTGCAGCAAAAGCAAGCCACATCGGCAACGTGGCTGAGCGCCAGAGATGATCGAACGATGTCACCGAGGCCGCATTCATTCAGGAATCCCGCAAATCGTCGGACAGATACGGCTGCGATGCACCCGCAATATGCTGTTGTTGTGGCGGTGTAAATTGCCGGAACAAGGCTGTATCGCCCGCAGCGGGATCATACGTCTTCGAAGCGAGGGATCACGAGGGTCTCCGCCAGCCCCTCCTCCGTCCACTGCCGAAATGCCGCATCGGCCTGCATCGCGTCCATGTAAGCCCGGGCCGCCGGCGACACCTCGATGGCGTAAGTGCGAAAGCGGTGCACCACCGGCGCAAACATCGCATCGGCGCCGCTGAACGCACCGAACAGATACGGGCCGCCGGAGCTAAAGCGCGCACGGCAGGACGACCAGATCTCATCAATGCGCGCGATATTGGCCCTGGCGTCGTCCGACAACGCTTTCGCTTTGACGGGACGGTGCAGGTTCATGCCGCATTCGTTGCGCAGCGGCATGAAGCCGGAATGCATTTCCGCCGAGATCGATCGCGCATGCGCGCGATGCGCGGCATCTGTGGGCCATAACCTCACATCCGGAAAGCGTTCGGCCGCATATTCAATGATGGCCAGCGAATCCCACACGGTGACATCACCGTCGATCAACGCCGGCACCTTGCCCGACGGCGTGACGTCGAGAATGCGCTGCTTGTCGGCGGGACCAGTATAGAGCGGGATCACGACTTCCTCGAACGGGATGCCGGCGCCTTTCAAGGCAACCCACGGGCGCATCGACCACGACGAATAGTTCTTGTTACCGATCACCAGCCTCAGCGACATCGCACACTCCCTGCAAGGCCCGTAAAATGCCACGCGCGCAGCGGCGCTGCAATCAAGTTGGGCAACACCAGCCGTTGCCGCCTGCGAGACGAAGTGGCAGAACCGCAGCCTGAGACGATGGGTGCTGCATGCCGAACTATACCTGGATCGATGCCTTCGCGCTGAGCTTCTTCATTCTGGAGTGGGGCGCTTATACGATCACGCTCGAACACAGCAAATATGGCCGTGACAGCCTGTCGGCGCGCATGCATGCCTATCGTGAGGTCTGGATGCGGCGCCTGCTCGCGCGCGAAGCGCGGATCGTCGATACGCATATCCTGACGTCGCTACAGAACGGTACCGCATGGTTCGCCTCGACGACGCTGATCGCCATTGGCGGTGCGCTGGCGCTGCTGCGCGCCACCAATGAAGTCCTGCCGATCATGGCCAATCTGCCGATCGGGTTCAATGCGTCGCCTGGCCTGTGGGAGATCAAGTGCTTCGGCCTGATCCTGATCTTCGTCTATACCTTCTTCAAATTCGCCTGGTCGTATCGGCTGTTCAACTATGTCGCAATTCTTGTCGGGGCGATGCCATTCGCGGTGGATCGCCACACGCCGGAGGCGGAAGCGCATGTGGTGCGCACGACCAAGATGTTCGGCGCCGCGGCCCGGCATTTCAATCGCGGCCAGCGCGCATTCTTCTTCGCGCTCGGCTATCTCGGCTGGTTCGTCAGCCCGTGGGTGTTCATCGTCTCCACCGCGGCTGTCGTGATCGTCACTTGGCGACGGCAGTTCGCCTCCAGCGCCTGGCTCGCCATGGGTGAAGGCCGCGACGTGGTCCGCAAGACGCTCGCCGAGGAGCGCGCTAAGTCGCGAAATCCTGTGGCGTGAACGGCAGGTCGAGCACGCGCCACTCGTTGTATTTGTCCGCCGGCAACATCGAATAAGGCTGGCAGGCTTCCAGCGCATGCTTGGCTGCCTGCATCAGCAACGCCGCCTTGGCGGGCCTGCGCACCTCGATCACCGTCGGCTCGGCGACAAGACGCCCGTCCGGCGACAATTGCGCACGCAGTTTCACCATGGCGTCGTCGTTGCGCGCCACTTCGGCGGGCAGCTTCAGACAGGTCTTGAGATGGCGGTGAAAGGCCGCGATGTCGGTCTTGGCCACGTCAGCCTGCTCGCTGGCCGGCGCGCCGCCGAAACCGGGCAGCCCGAGCATGACGCCATATTTCACGGTGATGTCGGGATCGGACTGTGGCGCCGCCTGCGCGGCCGGGGGCGGTGGTTGTTGCGGCGTAGGCGGTGGCTGCAACGCGGCCTGCTGCTGGAATGGCGGCGGCGTCGATGATGCTGCAGCCGACGCTGGCGCCTGGGTCTGCTGTTGCGGCGGCGGGGTCTGAGGCGCTGGCTGGGATTGCGGCTGTTGAGGTGGTTGCTGCTGGGGCGGCTGCGTCTCGGGCGCCGATGCCGACTTCTGCGGCTGGCTTTTGCTTTGCGGTTCGGATTTAGGCTGAGACGATGGCGGTTTGGCCGCTGCGGCGGCGGGCGTCTTCTGCTCTTCCAGCGTCGGCCGCGTGGTCAGGTCAGGCAGGCGGAATTCGGGCTCTGCGGGGTCCGGCTTCTTCTCCGGCTCCGGTGCGGGCCTAGCCTCCTCGGCTTTTTTCTGTGCCTCGGCAAGCTCCTGTGGGGTCACCAGATCGACGCTGACATTGTCGTCCTGCGGCTCGATCGGCTTGGCGTCGGCGAAATACACCCCTGCGGCCAGGGCCAGATGGCCGAGCACCGAGACGGCGATGGCTGCGCGAATGAGGTGCCGAGGTTCCATGAACTTGATGACTATTGGTACGCCAGTGGCGCGACCTTAGCTCCGCCCGCCGGCCCGCGCCATGTCGCCGATGACACAGCTTGCGCGCGGATGCGGGATCGGCGATGCCTGGGCATGGCCAAATCCGAATCCAAAGCTCCGAAAAAATCGCCCACCGCACCGCCGAAGGCTGCGACCCCGAAGGCCGCGAAGCCGAAACCGCAGCCGCTCGACGAGCGCATCCTCGCCATTCTCGGTCGCGATCCCGCGCGTTCGCTGAGTGCGCCGGAGATTGCCCATCTGATCGCGCCCGAAGGTGACTGGCACGCCCACCTGGCACCGATCCGCCACGCGGCGGTGAAACTCATGCGGGAGGGCCGGCTGGTGATCTATCGCAAGGGCAAGCCGGTCGAAGATCCCGACGATTTTCGCGGCGTCTATCGACTGGGACTTCCGAAAGACGCAGCATCGTAAATCGTTACGGCTTGCTCGGCCCCGGCAGCAATTCACTGGTGCGACCGGCGAGCCGGTAGCTCAGCAGCCCGACCCATTCATGCACGGCGTTGTCCGCACGCGCGAGGCCATCGGCGGCGTCACCGAAGGTTACGGCAGCATCGACCCAGCCGCGGGTGCGCCAATCGACGGGATAGGCCTCCACATCGAAGCCGGCCTTGCGGAAGACTCCCATCGACCGTGGCATATGCCAAGCGGAGGTGACGAGCAGCCAGCGCTCGCCGGGTTTGGGATCGGCAAGGCGTTTGCTGAAGGTGGCGTTCTCCGCAGTGGTGCGACTGTCGGTTTCGAGCACGATCCGGTCGGGCGCGGTCCCGAACCGCCGCAGCAGATCGCCGGCCGTTGGTGCCTCGGACAAACCCTGCACCAGCAGACGGTTGGCGCCGCCGGTGAACACGATTTTGGCGCTTGGATAGCGGCGCGACAGATCCAGCATCGCCATGACGCGTTCGCCCGCTGCATTGAGTTCCAGTGAATTGCGCGCCGTCGTCGCGTCCGGATCGATGGAGCCGCCGAGCACGACGATCCCATCCGGCGCACGCCCGTCGTCCTGCCACTGCGGGAAACGCTCGCTGAGCGTCAGCAGCAGCACGTTGCTCAGCGGCGAATAGCCGAGCACCAGATAGAGCAGGATCCCGACACTGGCCAGCCAGGTGCCGATACGATGCCGGTTCAGGACCACCAGCGCGAGGCCGACGACGCACAACGTGGCAATGATATTGGACGGCTGCGTGAAAAAGCCGAGAATCTTGGAAGCATAGAAGAACATGACGGGTCCGCAGGCGGGCTTGAAGCTGACGGCTGGCTGATGCCGTAGGCGGAATCAATGTGGCTCATGCGCGAGCCGCCGCGTTCGCGACCTTAATCCCATTTCGGCGCAAAACCGAAATCCGTCAGACGTCCGTCGGGACGGCCGAGCGCGGAGATCGAGGCCATCTCCTCGCCGGCAAGTTCGAAATCGAACACGTCGATATTTTCCGACAAACGCTCGATCTTCGACGTGCGGGGAATAGCGACGGCGCCCTGCTGGATCAGCCAGCGCAGGCACACCTGCGCCGCGCTCTTGCGGTGCGAACGAGCGATGGCGGCCAGCGTCTCGTCGCCGCGGACGCTACCCTTGGCGATCGGGCTATAGGCCACAAGCGCCAGATCGTGGGCCCGGCAGGCTGCGCGCACCGCGGTCTGATCGAGATAGGGGTGATACTCCACCTGATTGCAGACCAGGGGTTCGGGACATACCGCCACCGCTCGGTCGATCAGCGCCACGTGAAGTTCGACACGCCGATATGCTTCGCCAGCCCCATGCGTTTGGCATGGGCAAGTGCGCCCAGCGTCTCCTCCAGCGGCACATGCGGATTGGGCCAATGCAGCAGCAGCAGATCGACCTCGGTCATGCGCAGCCGCGTCAGGCTTTCCTTCACCGAGCGTTCGAGATTGTGAGGCGCGAAATGGGTGGTCCAGATCTTGGTGGTGACGAAGATGTCGTGGCGCGCGACATGCGAGGCGCGGATGCCGTCGCCGACGTCGCGCTCGTTGTCATAGGCCTGTGCCGTATCGATATGACGATAGCCAAGCTTGATGGCCTGCTCGATCAGCCGCGCGCAGGTGCGTCCGCGCAATTCCCAGGTCCCGAGCCCGATCGCCGGGATAGCGGCGCCGTTTGCTTGTACGAACTGCACGCTGTCCTCCCCTTTCAGGAGACGCCCCGTCGATCAGGGCATGGTGCCGACGCCCGCTCGGCGGCTGTCAGGCTTCGACCGGCGCCAGCGCCGCAAAGACGGTGTCCGGCGCATGGGCGATCACGGCGAGCAACGCACGCGCCGGGCCGCGCGGGTGGCGCTTGCCCTGCTCCCAGTTGCGAATGGTCTCGACGGGCACGCCCAACCGGGCGGCGAATTCAATCTGGGTCAGTTGCGCGCGGCGGCGCAGATCGCGCACTTCCGGCTTGCGGCTGCAGGCGTCGATGAGCTCGGGAGTCACGGGCATCGATGGCGCCAGCGGCACCTCGAAGCCATCGCGCAATTCGACGATCCGTCCATCAGCCTTCAATCGCAAGCGCATGTCCGACCCCTTTACAGACGGGATGGTCGGGCAATACCGTTAAGGAGCGATGAAGAGAGTCAGGATACGGCTTCCATGACCTCCTTGGGGCGACGTTTGATCGCCAGCAGATAAGCAGCAGCAGGTGCGTCGGGGTGACGGCGCCCCTGCTCCCAATTCTTCAGTGTTGCAAGAGGAATCCGGAACGCAGCCGCAAAATGATCCTGCGACATTTTGAGAGAACGTCGGATCGCCTTGACGTCCGGAACCTTGACTTTCGTCACACGGAGACCGCGAACCTTCTGACCTGCCGCATGGCCAGCAGCCTGCTGCATGCTCTCGATCAATTCATCTGCGAACTTGGCCACATTCCGCTCCTTCTATCGCTTCATCATCGCAGCGAGCTTACGCACGATCTGCTTCTCGGCTGGCGACAAATCTTCCCTGCCTGCCTTCGCGTAGACGAGAAGCAGATACAGTGGACGATTGCCGTTGTAGTAAAAGTAGATGACACGGACGCCACCGCGCTTGCCGATCCCGCTGCGTTGCCACCGGACCTTACGAACACCGCCGCTCTCCGGAATCACATCGCCAGCTTCGGGATTAGCGGCGATAAAATTCACGAACTCAACGTGCTCGTCTTCGTCCCAAACATCCGCGGCCTGCCGTGTAGAAACAGCGGCGTTTCAGCAACCGTGATGCGGTGAGCCGGCATGGTTTGACATATACGCCAATGGCGCCCTTTGGTCCAGTCAAGCGCGTCATTGGCCTAATCTTGGCGTCTTGGCTGAAGGCCGTATGTGCGTTACTTCAGCCCGAACCACAGCGTCGCGATGCCGAGAAAGGCAAAGAAGCCGACGACGTCGGTCACCGTGGTGACGAAGGTGCCGGAGGCCACCGCGGGATCGGCCTTCAGGCGGTCCAGCGCCATCGGGATCAGGATGCCGCCCAAGGCGCCGGCGACGAGATTGGTGATCATGGCCAGCGCGATGACGATGCCGAGGCCAGGCGTCTTGAACCACAGGAAGGCGGCAACACCGGTAATAACGGCGAAAGCCACGCCATTCATCAGGCCGACCATCGCTTCACGAATGATGATACGCAACGCGTTGTTGGGGTTGAGCTGACGCGTCGCCAGCGCACGCACCGCGACCGTCATGGTCTGGGTCGCGGCATTGCCGCCCTGGCTCGCCACGATCGGCGCCAGCACCGCCAGCGCCACCATCTGTTCGAGCTGGCCTTCGAACAGGCCGAGCACCGACGACGCCAGAAACGCCGTGGCGAGATTGATCAGCAGCCACATGAAGCGACCGCGGGCGATGGTGAGAAAGTTGTCGGACAGCTCCTCCCCCGAGCGAACGCCACCGAGCGCCTTGACCTCTTCGTCGGCCTCCTCCTCGATGACGTCCACCACGTCGTCGATGGTGATGACGCCGACGAGGCGGTCGTCGGTATCGACCACCGGCGCCGATACCAGATTGTACTTGCCGAACAGGCGCGCCACGTCGCTCTGATGGTCGCGCACGGACACGCGGCGGCGTTCCTCGTCGATCAGTTCGACCAATGGCACCGGGCGGCGGGCCCGCAGCAGCGTGTCGAGCGCCACCGCGCCCTGCCAGCGCTGCTCGGAATCCACCGCATAGATCTCATAGAAGCGATCCGGCAGGTCCGGGGTTTCGCGCATGTAATCGATGGCTTGTCCGACATTCCAGTCGGGCGGGACGGCGATGAAGTCGGTCTGCATCCGGCGACCGGCGGAGTCTTCCGGGTAGGTCAGGCTGCGTTCGATGGCCACCCGCTCGGACAGCGGCAATTTCTCCAGGATCTCGTCCTGAATGTCCCCATCGACGCCTTCAAGCAGCTCCACGGCGTCGTCGGATTCCAGCTCCCGGACGCCGTCGGCCACGGTTGCGGGCTGCAGTTCCTCCAGCAATTCCTCGCGGACGGCGTCATCGACCTCGTTCAGCGCGGAAAAATCGAAGTCGGCCTTGGTCAGCTCGATGAGCTGGACGCGCGTATCGGGCGCCAGCGCCTCGATGAGGTCACCGAGATCCGCCTCATGCAGTTCGCCAACGATGTCACACAGCGAAGCGGTGTCGGCGGCCTGAACCGCCTGCTCGATCGCCTCGACGAAATCCGGACGGATATTGCCGTCGCCGTCACGCATCGGCAGGCGGTCGAGGATCGAACCTGTTTCAGACGCAGTCGGAACGGCGAGATCGACGTCGTCAGTCATGTCGGCCCCCGCTTGAACCCATGAGGAATGCGCATGGCGCAGTTTCGGCAAAAATGAGCTATCTCAATCGGAGCGTCACCCGTCTCAGGCAATAGCCAGCGTCGGAGACCGGACGCAATCGGAAATATCGCAGTTGCGAGATCGCCAGCAAGAAAGTGAACTGATCGTGTTGAGATTGGCTATCGCAGCTCTGATTGCATCCACCATCTTCGCAAGGGCAGACAGCTGCCCTCGCCCGGACGCGCTGGGCACTGCGCGCGTGCTCACCGTCGATCCCAAGACCTATCCCCGCGTGGGTACGCAGAGCTTTCCCGACACATTGCCATTACAAGACCGCGAGGTCGTCTTGACCTTCGACGACGGGCCCAATCCGCCGACCACATCGAAAATCCTGGCTGCACTGGCCCATGAATGCGTGCGCGCGACGTTCTTCGTGATCGGGCAGAGTGCCGCGGCCCATCCGCAGTTGGTGAAGCGAATGGCCGCCGAGGGGCATACGATCGCGCATCACACCTTCGCCCATGCCGATCTCAAGAAGATTGATCCTCAGAAAGCCATCGACCAGATCGACCGCGGCATAGCGGC
>JAPLPC010000095.1:12257-17115 GCA_026400425.1 Hyphomicrobiales bacterium
CGCCGTTCTTCCGTTTTCCGTATTTCGAATCGACGCCCGCTTTGCTCGCGCTTTTGCAGGAACGGCGGATCGCGGTGTTCGGGGCCGATTTCTGGGCCAGCGACTGGAACCCGATGACGCCGCAGCAGCAGCTCGAGCTGATCACCGGCCGGGTCAAGGCGCACGGCAAGGGCATCATCCTGTTTCATGATACGAAGGCGCAAACCGCCGCGATGCTGCCCGATTTCCTGCGCTATCTCCGCGACAACAACTATAAAGTCGTGCATATCGTACCGCCATCAGCCACGCTTCGCCCGGTATCCCACTAGGCACGCGGTCCAACGATATGGCTGTTAGGGCTGACAGACTTTGACGATGCCTTTACGGCCGCGCCGGTAGATTCCGGACGATACACACCGGAACACTGGAACGCGTGATGGACCAAGCGACGACGGGCAAGCGGCGACGACGGGTGCAATTTGTCGGCCTGCTCGCGGGTTTGGCGCTGCTGTCTGCCGTCCCGGCTGTTGCCGATACCTGCAGCAATCCCGATGCGCTTGGGACCTCACGCACTATCGTCGTCGATCCGCGCGAATATCCCCGCATCGGCACGATGCAATATGAGAAGACGCTGCCGCTCCGCGACAAGGAAGTCGTACTGACCTTCGACGACGGCCCGATTCCGAAATACTCGAACCAGATCCTCGACATCCTGGCGTCCGAATGCGTGAAGGCGACATTCTTCGTGATCGGCCGGATGGCGAAGGAGTTTCCCGACGGCGTCCGCAAGCTGGTCCGGCTCGGCCACAGCGTCGGTACGCATACCGAAAATCATCCGCTCAGCATGAATCGGATGCCGATCGAACAGGCGCAGGCGGAGATCGAGGAAGGCATCGCGCATACCGAGGCGGCGCTTGGCGACAAGGCACAGCTGTCGCCGTTCTTCCGCATTCCCGGCCTGCTCCGTGCCGGCGTGGTCGAGGACTATCTGGCGTCGCGCGGCATTCAGACCTGGAGCGCGGATTTCCCTGCCGACGACTGGCGTCACGTGTCGTCACAGACCGTGCATAACCTTGCGCTGTCGCGCCTCAAGGCCAAGGGCAAAGGCATCCTGCTGCTGCACGACATCCAGCCACGCACGGTGGCGGCGCTGCCTGGCATCCTGCGCGACCTCAAGGCCGGCGGCTACCGCATCGTGCATGTGGAAGCCGCGACGCCGGACAGGCCGAAGACGCCGACCGAGCCGCAGGACTGGCAGCTGCATCCGGTGTCCGAGACAGTGGCGATCACGCACTGGCACAAGGTGCCGCGCTTCGCCTTCGCGCATCTCGACATGCTGCCGGCGCCGCAGATCACCACATCCGACCAGATGCTGTCGCTGACCGAGAATTTCAATCACGCGCGTCGCTCGCGCCGCGCGCTGCCGCTGCCCGAACAGGCGCCGTGGCCGCGGATTGCCAGCACGCCGCCGATGCCGGCGATCGACGCGCTGCCCGTGCCGGGCGAATCCTTGTTCGATATCGCCGAGCGGCGCAACAAGCCGATCAAGGCGCTGGTGCGGCTGCCGCATCGCGCCGAAGATCGTGGCTTCATGCGTCCGGTGTCGATCGATGCCGTTGCGGGGCAAACCATTCCAGGTGCGATCCCGCCGGGCTTGTCGCCGGCGGCCGCTTCTGCGTCCCGCTAGGAGCCGTAGCGGCTCCCGCCATCCTTATCGCTTAGTCCGTCACGATCTTGGCGATGCACAGCACCACGATGATGGCCAGGAAGAACAGGTCGATATAGGCTTTCATCTCGCCCGCCTGACGCTGTGTGACGACGTCGCCCACCAGCGCCCTGCGGCTGCCGACGGCAGAAGGCCCCTCACCGGCGAGACCGCCGAGGCGCCGCGTTTCCAGTTCGAGCTTCTGGATCGCCTTGAAGAACACGAAGCTGCGCAGAGCAGAAACCGCCCGCATGCCGGCATAGGCCAGCACCAATCCGGCGACGATGGCGCGCTGATGATAGGTCGCGATGAAATTCAGGCTGAAATAAACCACCGCCAAAAAAGCGAAGTTGGCAGCCGCGCGATAGACATAGCTCAGATATTTCATGACAACTCCGGGCGACTGTCTTGCCAAGCGAACATCGCGGGCCGGATCGCGGCCGGACAACTAACGGTATATCGTTACGTGGGCGCTAATCCGGATCGACAACTGCAACGGATCGACGGATTTTCATCGCTCAGGCGGGATCGTCCACAGGCTTGACTCGCGCGCGGCGGACGACATATCAGACTACCTCACAGGGTTTATCCCGTCGTAAGCGTTAACGTCAATCAACGTGCTCAGATGTGGCTGCTCACGCAGCCCTTTAAAGAAGCACGTCGCCATGAATCACAATATTCCTCTACGTACACGGCCTGCGCCGTTGAGCCGCCCCGATCGCAAGAGTCTGCTCAGACACGTGACCATCGTGTTTTTCGGCTTTCTCTCCGTCGGCCTGCCGCTGCCGCCGCTTGCGCTTTATCTGCACGATCAACTTGGATTTAGCGCCGCCGTCATCGGCTTCGCCATCGGCCTGCAATCGGTCGTCACCGTGCTGTCTCGCCATCGCGCAGGCACGCTATGCGACCATCGCGGGGCACGCCTGGTGATCCTGTCGGGCCTACCGCTCGCCGCCATCGCAGGCCTGCTCTATCTCGCCGCCGCGCTGCTGCCGGTGCCGGCCATCGCGAAACTCGTTCTGCTGCTGATCGGCCGCATTGCGCTCGGCTTCGGCGAAAGCCTGTTCATCACCGGCGCGATGAACTGGAGCATCGGGCGCCTCGGCGCGCAGCGCACCGGACTCGTAATGTCGTGGCAGGGCATTGCCATGTATGCCGCGATCGGTCTCGGCGCGCCGCTCGGTCTGATCATCTACGATGCGGTCGGCTTCGCAGGCGTTGCCGTCACCGCGGCGATCTCACCCCTGATCGCGCTCGCGATCGCCGCCACGATGGCCGACGTGCCCGTCAGCGGCAGCGGCGAGCGCGCGCCGTTCTACAGAGTGATCGGCCTGATCTGGCGCCCTGGCATGATCCTGTTCCTCTCGACCATTCCGTTTGCAGGCATCACCAGCTTTCTCGCGTTGACTTATGCTGCGCGCGGCTGGTCCGGCGCCGGCATGGCGCTGGCGGTCTTTTCGACGGGCTATATCGCCGTGCGCCTGATCGGCAGTCACTGGCCGGATCGCTACGGTGGCACCCGCGTCGCTGTGATATCGCTGGCGATCGAGGCGGTCGGTCAGGCCATGATCTGGCTGGCGCAGGATCCCTGGATGGCACTGACGGGCGCGCTGATCACCGGCCTTGGCTTCTCGCTGATTTTTCCGGCCATGGGCGTGGAAGCGACCCGTCGCGTGCCGATCGAACAACGCGGCCGCGCGGTTGCGAATTTCATCGCCTTCTTTGATCTGGCCATCGGCGTGACGGCGCCGGCGGTGGGTTATGCAGCGGGACTGTTCGGCTATGGATCGGCGTTTCTGATCGGCGTGATCGCCACGCTCGGCGCGTTGCTGCTGGCGGCGCGAGGCTGACCAGCGCCATTATGCCGATGTGAGATTGACGTCGGCCAGTCGCCGATCAAGCTCGCCGAACAAAGGCCGGTGGCTGGGATCAACGGCCAGGCACTGCGACTTCATCTCCTGTAGCAACTCAAGCGCCGTGGCGTCAGCATCGCTATCATAGCATCGCGCGATCAGCTCCTCCAGCAGGCAGCCAAAGGCTCTGACCTCAATGGCCTCGAGGCCCGCCGCCATGGTGCCGCCGCGCGTATTGAACGATGCTGCACCAAGGTCGCCGAGCAGCACCTGCCCGTCCCCGTCATGCAGGATGTTGTGCGCATAGAGGTCGCCATGCATGATGCCGCGCTCATGCAGATGACGCCCCAACGAAGCGATGCTCGATGCCATCTGCAACACGCTGCAGAGCGTGAACTGCGCATCGGCCGGATAAACATCGCGCGTGCAGGATTCGAAACTCGGTGGCCCCGCCAGATTGCGGAATTGCGGCTCGACCAGCTCCATCACCAGGCCGTTCCTGCCCTGCGGATGGCCGGCCACTTTGCCATTCACCGCAATCAGATTCGGATGCCGCCCGGCCGCGACCGACGCCGCGAGTTCGGACTCCGGCGTGCCGTCGCTCGTCATCGCGCCCTTGAACAATTTCACGGCCACAGGCGGTTCTGCATCTTTGGCATCGGCCAGATGCGCCCGATGAATGACGCCGGATGCACCCTCGCCCAATAGCTTATCGATCCGCAGATCGGTCCATGCAATGGCAGGGACGGTAGCGCCGGCGATGGCACGCGCTTCGATCTCAGCCGTGAAGGGATTGCCCGCATAAGCGAGCCACGACAGCCGCGGCAATGTCAGCAGCCATTCTGGAAGCGCGACCAGGCGATTCGCCGACAGCCGGATCAGTTCGAGCTGAAGACATTGCGCCAGAGATTCTGGAAGGCTGGTGAGTTCGTTCCCCGCCAGCATCAGTTTCTGCAGCGCGCTGCAGCTGCCGATGTCGGAGGGCAGCGATCGGATTCTGTTGTTGGTCAGAATGAGCCAGCGCAGCTTGGGCGTCAGCGCCTTGGGAGAAACGCGCGAAATCCGGTTGGACTTGAATCCGATCATGCTCAGCGCGGGGCAGTCGCCGAGCGCTGCCGGCAGTTCCGTGAACAGATTGTCGGAGCAGAACAGGATGCGCAGTTTCCGTAGCCTGCCGAAGTCGGCGGGGAGCGCCGATAATGCATTACCCGACAGATCGAGAATTTCGAGCGTATCGGCAAGATCGAAGATCTCCTCCGGAAACGCCTGCAAATCGAAGGACAGTCTGAGATACGTCGCGCCGGCCAGGGCGCCCGATCGC
>JAPLPC010000384.1 GCA_026400425.1 Hyphomicrobiales bacterium
GCATGTTGGCGGCGGGTGAGGGGCACTCTCCACAAACTCCGAGCCCGCGGAGAGTCCCCCTCATCCGTCCCGGCTTCGCTACGCTTCGCCGGACCACCTTCTCCCCGCAAGCGGGGAGAAGGTACGACCGCCGTCTCCGTCATCCAGTTAGGCGCAGTCCGCATGCCGTATTCCTACCCCGGCGAAAAATATTACCCCAAAGGCGTGCGCTGGGACGCGCCGATTGCGCGCGGCACATTGCCGGGGCTGCTCGCCGACGCCGCACGCGACTATGGCACACGCACCGCCATCGAATTCCGCGGCAGGCCGATCTCTTTCGTCGATCTGCAGTCGCGCGCCGATGTCTCCGCTGCCAGCTTCATGCGCGCCGGCTATGGCCGCGGCGCCTCCATCGCGCTGTTTCTCGGCAATACGCCGGATCACCCCGTCAATTTCTTCGGTGCGCTGAAAGCGGGTGCGCGACTGGTGCATCTGTCGCCGCTCGATGGCGAGATCGCGCTGTCGCACAAGCTGAGAGATTCCGGCGCGCGCGTGCTGGTAACCAGCAATCTTGCCGCGCTGTTGCCGATGGCGCTGAAGTTCCTCGACAAGGGTCTGCTCGATCGGTTGATCGTTTGCGAGGACGATGAGTGGGGCGCGGTTGGCACGCAGCAACTGCCGCTGCCGAACGATTCGAGGATCGTCACCTTCCGTGCTTTCACCGCAGGGGGCACGATGCCCGCGCAGTGGCCGACCCTCTCGCCCGATGACGTCGCGCTGCTGCAATATACCGGTGGCACCACCGGTCTGCCGAAAGGCGCGATGCTGACGCACGGCAATCTCACCGCGGCGGTAGCGATCTACAATGTCTGGGGCGCCCCGGCTCGCGCCGAACGCAACCGGGTCGAGCGCGTGATCTGCACGCTGCCGCTGTTCCACATCTATGCGCTGACGGTGATTTTGCTCGGCCGTATCAGTGTCGGCGACACCATCTCGCTGCATCAGCGCTTCGATGTCACCAGCGTGCTCGACGACATCGAGCACAAGAAGGCGACCGTTTTCCCCGGCGTTCCCACCATGTGGATTGCCATTGCCGCCGATCCCTCGCTGGAGACCCGTGATCTGTCGTCGCTTGCCGTGGCGAGTTCCGGCGGCGCGCCGTTGCCGGTTGAAGTCGCGCGATTGTTCGAGGGCAAGACGGGCCTCAAGCTCAAGAGCGGCTGGGGCATGACGGAAACCTGTTCGCCGGGCACCGCGCATTCGGCGGATGGTCTCGACAAGCCCGGCTCGATCGGTCTAGCCCTTCCGGGCGTCGAACTCGACGTGGTGTCGCTCGACAATCCCTCGCAGGTCCTCGGCGTCGGCGAGACCGGCGAGATCCGCATCAAGGGGCCGAACGTCACCAAGGGCTACTGGAATCGTCCGCAGGAAACGGCCGAAGCCTTCGTCGGCGATCGATTCCTGACCGGCGATATCGGCTACATGGATGCGGACGGCTATTTCTATCTGGTCGATCGCAAGAAGGACATGATCATCTCCGGCGGGTTCAACGTCTACCCGCAAATGATCGAACAGGCGATCTATACGCATCCATCGGTGCAGGAAGTCATCGTGATCGGCGTCAAGGATAGCTATCGCGGCGAGGCCGCGAAGGCCTTCATCGCGTTGCGGAGTGGCGCGGAGCCATTCACGGCCGACGACCTGCGCACCTTCCTCACCGGCAAGCTCGGCAAGCACGAACTGCCGGCTGCCGTCGAATTCATGACCGATTTGCCGCGCACGGCTGTCGGAAAACTGTCGCGTCATGCCTTGCGCGACCAGCTCGCCACGCCCACACTCAGTCAACAATAAATATCGGAGGATACCATGACCGACGCTGTAATCGTATCAACTGCCCGCACGCCGATCGGCAAGGCCTATCGTGGCGCGCTCAATGCTACCGAAGGCGCCACGCTGCTCGGCCATGCGATCGAGCATGCCGTGAAGCGCGCCGGCATCGATCCGAAGGAAATCGAGGATGTTGTGATGGGCGCAGCCCTGCAGCAGGGTGCCACCGGCGGCAACATCGCGCGCAAGGCGCTGCTCCGCGCCGGACTGCCGGTCACGGTTGCCGGCACCACCATCGATCGTCAATGCGCCTCGGGCCTGCAGGCGATCGCGCTCGCGGCCCGTTCGGTGATCTTCGATGGCGTCGAGATCGCGGTGGGTGGTGGCGGCGAGTCGATCTCGCTGGTGCAGAACGATCACGCCAACAAGTTTCACACCGTCGATCCCGAGCTGATGAAGATCAAGTCGGACGTTTACATGCCGATGCTCGACACCGCCGAGACGGTGGCGAAGCGCTACGGCATCTCGCGCGAAAAGCAGGACGAGTACTCGCTGGAAAGCCAACGCCGCACCGCGGCTGCGCAGCAGGGCGGCAAGTTCAAGGACGAACTGGCGCCGATCACCACCAAGATGGCGGTGACCGACAAAGCCACCGGCGAGGTATCGATGAAGGATATCACGCTGTCGCAGGATGAAGGTCCGCGGCCGGAAACCACTGCCGAAGGTCTCGCCGGCCTCAAGGCCGTGCGCGGTGACGGTTATTCGATCACCGCAGGCAATGCCTCGCAGTTGTCGGACGGCGCCAGCGCCACCGTGATCATGAGCGACAAGCTGGCGCAGCAGAAGGGCCTTAAGCCGCTCGGTATTTTCCGCGGTTTCGTGTCCGCAGGTTGCGAGCCGGACGAAATGGGTATCGGTCCCGTGTTCGCGGTGCCGCGTCTGCTCAAGCGGCATGGCCTGACCGTCGACGACATCGATCTGTGGGAACTCAACGAAGCCTTCGCGGTGCAGGTGATCTATTGCCGCGACAAACTCGGAATCGATCCCGAGAAGCTCAACGTCAATGGCGGCGCCATCTCGGTCGGCCATCCCTATGGCATGTCGGGCGCTCGCCTTGCCGGCCATGCATTGATCGAAGGCCGTCGCCGCAAGGCGAAATATGCCGTCGTCACCATGTGCGTCGGTGGCGGCATGGGCTCCGCCGGCCTGCTCGAAATCATCCAGTAATCAATCGTCATCGAAGGAGGATCCGATGGATCTGAGTTTTAGCAAGGAAGAAGTGGCGTTCCGCGAAGAGGTGCGAACTTTCTTCCGTGAAAATCTCGACCCGGTCGTGCGCAAGAAGCTGCAGGAAGGCCATCACACCAGCAAGGAAGATCTGGTGAATTGGCAGCGCACGCTGAACAAGAAGGGCTGGGCGGTTCCGCACTGGCCGACCGAATATGGTGGCACCGGCTGGAGTGCGGCCAAGCAGTACATCTTCCTGGAGGAACTGCAGAAGACGCCGGCGCCGCCGCCGCTGCCGTTCGGCGTCAACATGGTTGGTCCGGTCATCTACACCTTCGGCAACGAGCAGCAGAAGAAGCACTTCCTGCCGCGCATCGCCAATATGGACGACTGGTGGTGCCAGGGCTTCTCGGAGCCGGGCTCGGGTTCGGATCTTGCTTCGCTGAAGACCACTGCGAAGAAGAAGGGCGACACCTGGATCGTCAACGGCCAGAAGACCTGGACCACGCTGGCGCAGCATGCCGACTGGATCTTCTGCCTGTGCCGCACCGATCCCGATGCCAAGAAGCAGTCGGGTATCTCCTTCATCCTGATCGACATGAAGTCGAAGGGCATCACGGTTCGTCCGATCCAGACCATCGATGGCGGCGTCGAAGTCAACGAAGTGTTCTTCGATGACGTCGTGGTGCCGGCCGAGAACATCGTCGGCGAGGAGAACAAGGGCTGGGATTACGCCAAATTCCTGCTCGGCAACGAGCGCGTCAACATTGCCCGCGTCGGTATGTCGAAGGAGCGCATCCGTCGCATCAAGGAACTGGCATCAATCGTCATGGCCGGCGACAAGCCGCTGATCGAGGATCCGCAGTTCCGTCAGAAGCTGGCTGCCACCGAGATCGACCTGAAAGCACTCGAACTGACGCAAATGCGCGTCGTCGCCGCCGAAGGCAAGCACGGCAAGGGCAAGCCTGATCCGGCCTCGTCGATCCTCAAGATCAAGGGTTCGGAAATCCAGCAGACGCTGACCGAACTGATGCTCGAAGTGACCGGCCCCTTCGCCTTGCCGTTCCAGCCTGAAGGCGACGGCCAGAACGAAGAGGGTGATTGGGCCTCGCCGATCGCGCCGACCTATTTCAACTACCGCAAGGTGTCGATCTATGGCGGCTCCAACGAGATCCAGCGCAACATCATCGCGAAAGCGGTGCTGGGGCTTTGATTGCCTGACGCATTGACCCATCCACGTCATTGCGAGGAGCGAAGTGACGCGGCCATCCAGTTCTTTACGTCAAGAATGACTGGATTGCTTCGTCGCAAGGGCTCTTCGCAATAACGGGACGGGACAGCGGGTGATCTGCAAACCGACAATTCAAATACGCGCGTCACGCGCGACCTGAGGACAAACACAATGGATTTTGATCTTTCCGAGGAGCAGCGGCTTCTCAAAGACAGCGTGGACGGCCTCTTAAAGGCGTCCTACGATTTCGAGAGCCGCAAGAAATATCGCGCCGAACAGGGCGGCTACAGCAAGACCATCTGGGGCAAGTTTGCCGAACAGGGCCTGCTCGGCCTGCCGTTCAGCGAAGACGATGGCGGCTTCGGCGCCGGTCCGATCGAGACCATGATCGTGATGGAAGCGCTCGGCCGCAATCTCGTGATCGAGCCATATCTCGATACGGTCGTGCTCGGCGGCGGCTTTCTGCGTCGTGCGTCGGCCGAACAGCGCGCCGCGCATCTGCCGGGAATTATCGACGGATCGAAGACCTTCGCCTTTGCACAGGTTGAGCGCGACTCGCGCTATGATCTCGGCGACATCAAGACCACCGCCAAGAAGAGCGGCGCGGGCTATACGCTGTCTGGCGAGAAGTTCGTCGTCGGCCACGGCGATACCGCTGATACGCTGATCGTCACCGCGCGCAGCGCAGGTGGCCAGCGCGATGCCAAGGGCGCCGGCGTGTTTCTCGTTCCGGCCGATGCCAAGGGCGTCGATATCCGCGGCTACGAGACCCAGGACGGCAGCCGCGCCGCCGACATCAAGTTCGACAATGTCGAAGTCGGCGCCGATGCCGTCATCGGTGATGCCGAGAACGGTCTGGCGATCGTTGAACAGGTCGTCGACGATGGGCGCATCGCGCTGTGCGCCGAAGCGGTCGGCGCGATGGAAGAGGCACTCAAGGTCTCGGTGGAGTATATCAAGGAGCGCAAGCAGTTCGGCGTTGCCATCGGCTCGTTCCAGGCGCTGCAGCACCGCGCGGCTGACATGTTCACCGCGCTGGAGACCGCGCGCAGCATGAGCTTTTTGGCCTCGATGGCGTCGAGCTTCACCGATCTCGCCGAACGCGCCAAGACGGTTGCCGCTGCCAAGGTGCAGATCGGTCGCTCCGCGCGCTTCGTCGGTCAGTCTGGCGTGCAGCTGCATGGCGGCGTGGGCGTCACCATGGAATATCGCATCGGCCACTACTTCAAGCGGCTGACCATGATCGAGCAGCAGTTTGGGGATGCCGACTTCCACCTCCGCCGTGTCGCCGCGGCCGGTGGCATCACGGAGTAAGCGCGCTCCGCTCTCAAATGCCCGGCCTCGCGCCGGGCATTTTTCTGTCCGGTCAGGCGGTGGCCGCCTTGCGCGCCGGAATGGTCATCGCCGCCACGCCGACGATCACGCAGA
>JAPLPC010000180.1 GCA_026400425.1 Hyphomicrobiales bacterium
CGGTGGTCGTCTCGGTGGAGAGCGGCGACCGTTCCGACGGCTGGCTGAAGGAATTCGCCGATGCGGTCAGCGCCATGCCGGAAGTGATGGAATTCTACCGGATGGCCGGCGACGTCGATTACATGCTCCGCGTCGTGGTGGCGGACATGCAGAGCTATGACGTATTTTACAAGAAGCTGATCAGCGCGGTGGCGCTGAAGAACGTCACGTCTCGCTTCGCGATGGAGAAGATCAAATCGGTCACGGCGCTGCCGGTGCCGCCGATGCCGGCGAACTGACGTCCGTCACCCACAGCTGTCGTCGCCCGGCTTGACCGGGCGATCCAGTAGAAGCCGTCGTTTTGTTAGATCACGTCGCGAAACACGTCTTTGTCGGATACTGGATCGCCCGCTTGCGCGGGCGATGACATCTGAGTTTAACCGCTCAAATCGTCTGGTTATAAGCGCCGACTTCCGGATGCGACTTCAGCACCACGTTGATCGCATCGAACATGTCGTGCATGCGCTGCTTCGAGACCGGGCTCTCCACGACGACGACGAGCTCGGGCTTGTTCGACGACGCGCGCACGAGACCCCAGCTGCCATCCTCGCAGGTCACGCGCACGCCGTTCACCGTGACGAGATCGCGGATCGGCTGACCGGCGACGTTGTCGCCTTTCTTCTGAGCGGCCTCGAAGTGCTTCACGACGGCATCGACGACGCCATACTTCGTCTCATCGTCACAATGCGGCGACATCGTCGGCGACGACCACGTCTTCGGTAGCGCATCCTTGAGATCAGCCATGGTCTTGCCGGGCGCACGGTCCATCATTTCGCAGATGGCGATGGCCGAGACGAGACCATCGTCATAACCGCGCCCGACAGGCGCGTTGAAGAAGAAGTGCCCTGACTTCTCGAAACCCGCCAGCGCATTCAGCTCATGGGTGCGACGCTTCATGTAGGAGTGGCCGGTCTTCCAATAGGTCGTCTTGGCATTCTGCTGCTGCAGCACCGGATCGGTGATGAACAAACCCGTGGACTTCACATCGACGACGAATTCGGCGTTCTTGTGAACCGCCGACATGTCGCGTGCCAGCATCACGCCGACCTTGTCGGCAAAAATCTCCTCACCCGTATTGTCGACGACACCGCAGCGATCGCCGTCACCGTCGAAACCTAGACCGACATCGGCCTTGTGTTCGAGCACCGCATCGCGAATCGCGTGCAGCATCTCCATGTCTTCGGGATTCGGATTGTATTTCGGAAAGGTGTGATCAAGCTCGGTATCAAGCGGAATCACCTCGCAGCCGATCGCTTCCATGACCTGCGGCGCGAATGCTCCCGCCGTGCCGTTGCCGCAGGCGACGACGACCTTGAGCTTGCGCTTCAGCTTCGGACGGCTGGTGAGATCGGCGATGTAGCGCGCCGGATAATTCTCGTGGAAATGATAGGAGCCGCCGGCCTTGTTCTTGAATTCGGCATTGAGCACGATTTCCTTGAGCCGCGTCATTTCGTCGGGCCCGAAAGTGAGCGGCTTGTTGGCGCCCATCTTCACGCCGGTCCAGCCATTGTCGTTATGCGACGCGGTCACCATGGCGACGCAGGGCACGTCGAGATCAAATTGCGCGAAATAGGCCATCGGCGTGACCGCAAGGCCGATATCATGAACCTTGCAGCCGGCAGCCATCAGACCGGTCATCAGCGCGTATTTGATCGAAGCGGAGTAGCCGCGAAAATCGTGACCGGTGACGATCTCCTGCTTCTGGCCAAGCTCAGCAATCAGCGCGCCGAGCCCCATGCCCAGCGCCTGGACGCCCATTAGGTTGATTTCCTTGCCGAACAGCCAGCGCGCGTCATATTCGCGAAAGCCTGTGGCCTTCACCATCGGCTCGGACTCGTAGGCGTAGGTATTCGGCACGAGCAAGGGTTTGGGCTTCGGAAACATCGACGACCTCGCAACTGATGATGTTTGTTTTTGACGTTACTATTTGAGGTGCAGCCATAGCGGCTGCACGCGCCGGTGGATAGGTGCTTCGGTGTGCGTCGGCACTTGAGAGTGTGACTTTGTTTGAAATTGGACCGCAGCGCGGGGCGGCTGATTTCCTACTGCTCCAGGACCATCCGGCCGTTGGAATATTCGAACCGCTTCAATTTCGACAAAAACGAAAGGCCGAGCAGGTTCTCGGAGAGCGCCTCGTCCGGCAGCACCATCGCATCGACATCGCGCACGGTGATGTCGCCGACCTGAACCATGGGCAATTTGGCGCGCGCAGCTTTCAGCGTGCCGTTCGCCGTCGTCACCGTGGCGTTATAATCGGCGCGCGACGGACGCAGACCAAAGCGGGCGGCAGATTTTTCGTTGAGCGCGATCACCGATGCGCCGGTATCGACCATGAAGCCGATGCGCTGGCCGTCGATGCGGGCCTCGGTCTGGAAATGACCACGGGAATCGCGGGGAATGGTCAGGCTGCGGATGCCGGCCTGGGGAGCGCTGAGGGCCGCGAGGCGGGTCGGGGCGATTTCCGTCCGTGCCATGGCGGGAGTCGAGGTCATCTTGTCGGCGACCTGTGCCATCACGGTGCCGAGACCGATCAGCACGGCCGCAAGAAACATGATGCTACGCATACGCAACCTTTACTGAACGCGAACAAGCGGAACCTGATCAGGCCACGCATTTCCGCCCCCGTCCGCAAGGGACGATCGACGAGGCTGCAATTTTCGCGAAAAGGATGAGCGAAGGGTTAAAGAGGGCTCACGTCCCTCTCGGCTTGGCGCGCCTGGTCGGCATGGCCGTGGCTGGATCGTCCGGCCA
>JAPLPC010000105.1 GCA_026400425.1 Hyphomicrobiales bacterium
CGGAGATCGCCGAGCCCGACAGCTCGTCGCTGGAGAAGCCGAGATACATGATCGCGGTGGTTTCACCGGTCGACTTCAGGATCACCGGATCATTGGCTTCGCGCGGGATCAGATATTTGACCGAGTTCACCTTCGACAGCACTTCGGTGAGCGCTGCGTTCGGATCGACGTTGAGCTTCACGTAAACCGAGATCAGGCTCTGGCCCTGGGTCGAGGCCGAGGTCATGTAGTCGATGCCTTCGGAGGCGGCGACGGCCTGCTCGATCGGCGTGGTGATGAAGCCCTGCATGAGGTCCGGCGACGCACCGGGATACACCGTCGTGATGGTGATCACGGTGTTGGTGAGTTTTGGATATTGCCGGATCGGCAGGCTGGTGGCCGCCTTGAAGCCGATCAGCAGGATCAGCAGCGAGACCACCACCGCGAGCACGGGGCGCTTGATGAAGATATCCGTGAAGGACATGAGGATATCTCCCTTAATTCAGCGGCGGCTGCGCGGGAATCTTCGGCGGCGGATCAGACGAGATCTGCACCAGCGCGCCCGATTGCAGCTTCAGCTGGCCGACCGCGACGACGCGATCGCCGGCCTTGATGCCCTGCGTGATCACGGCGCGGCCGTCGATACGATCGCCGGTGCGCACGAAGGTGCGGATCGCCTGCAATTCGCTCTTGCCGTCGTCGGTCTTCTTTTCCTGAATGACATAGACGCTGTCGCCATAGAGGGTGTAATCGACCGCGGTTTCCGGCACCGTCACGACGGCAGGCTTGTCCGGCAGCACGACTGTCGTGGTCGCGAACATGCCGGGCTTCAGGATGCCATCCGGATTCTGGATCGTGGCCTGGACGCGGATGTTGCGGGTGTCGGCCGAAATCTGCGGCTCGATGGTCGTCAGTTTGCCCTCGAAGCTGCGGCCCGGATAGGCATCCACCTTGATGCGCACGACCTGGCCGACGGCGAGCTTGCCGGAATCCTTTTCGGTCACGGTGAAGTTGACATAGACCGCCGACAGATCGGTGAGCGACACGATCTGCGTGCCCGCCGTGAGATACTGGCCAACTTCGATGCGGCGCGTGCCGAGCACGCCATCGAAGGCGGCGCGGACCTGCTTCTGCGAGATCACCGCTTCGGTCTTGGAAATTCCGGCTTGCGCCTGATCATACGCCGCCTGCGCCGTATCGACCGTGGCCTGCGGACCGAACTGGCGCGACGCCAGTTGCTTGGCGCGATCGAGGTTGAGATTGGCAACGGTCGCCTGCGCCTTGAAGCTGGCGAGATCGCCCTGCTCCGGCCCGTCGAACAACTGCACCAGCGGCTGACCTTTCTTCACGGTCGCGCCGGCCTGGAACATGATCTCGGTGACGCGGCCATTGACGTCGGAGGTGACGTTGACCTGATGCACGGCGGCGAGATCGCCGACGGCGCCGATCAGGTTCGGCACCACTTCGGACTTCGCCTCGGCAATGCTGACATTGATCGGCGGCGGCTTCATGGTGGCGAAGAACTGTTTGATCATATGCGCGCGAAACGCGTTGAAGCCGACGATGGCGACGACGAGCAGCGCCAGCAGACCACCGACGATGATGAACCATTTCAACGTGCGCGGACGTTTGCGCGGCTGTTCGCCGATCGGCTGCTGCTGCGCGGCGTGCGAATTCTGGATGGTCGTCATCTCATGCACTTTCTGTCGTGGTGGCGTGCGCCTGCATCAATTCCGGCGGCAGCACGCGATCGA
>JAPLPC010000263.1 GCA_026400425.1 Hyphomicrobiales bacterium
GCCGTGACCGAACTTAAGCACCACCTTCATGCGTACCGACCTGTTCGATTTCCATCTTCCGCCCGAAAACATCGCGCTGCGCCCCGCGTCGCCGCGCGATGCGGCGCGGCTGCTTATCGTGCGGCCGGGACAGGAGTTGCAGGACCAGACCGTCTCCGACCTGCCGGCCTGGCTCGCGCCCGGCGACCAGCTCGTCGTCAACGACACCAAGGTGATCGCGGCGCAACTCAGCGGGCGGCGGATCGGCCGTGAGGCGGAGCCGAAGATCGATGCCACGCTGATCAAGCGGCTCGACGGCGCGCGCTGGCAGGCCTTGGTGCGGCCTGCCAGAAAGCTGACCGAGGGCGACACCGTGCGGTTCGGCCATGACGGTGGCGTCTGTCTGCTCGGCCATCTCGATGCCACTGTGGAGGCCAAGGGCGAGGCGGGCGAGATCACCTTCGCGTTTTCGCTGCACGGCCCGGCACTGGATCAGGCCATTGCCGAACTCGGTGCGCCGCCATTGCCGCCCTATATTGCCGGGAAGCGTGCGCCGGACGCACGCGATGCCAGCGACTATCAGACCATGTTCGCCACCAATGACGGCGCAGTCGCCGCACCGACAGCAGGACTGCACTTCACGCCGGCGCTCGAGGCCGCGTTGACGGCGCGCGGCGTCGGCCTGCATCGCATCACGCTGCATGTCGGCGCGGGCACGTTCCTGCCGGTGAAGGTCGATGACACCGTCGAGCACAAGATGCATTCGGAATGGGGATCGATCTCGCGCGAGACCGCGGATGCGCTGAACGCGGCCCATCGCACGAGTGGCCGCATCATTGCCGTCGGCACCACCTCGATGCGGTTGCTTGAGAGTGCCACCGGCGAAGACGGCGTGATCAGGCCGTTCGCCGACGACACCGCGATCTTCATCACCCCGGGCTATCGCTTCCGCGCCGTCGATATCATGCTGACCAATTTTCATCTGCCGCGTTCGACATTGTTCATGCTGGTGGCGGCCTTCGCGGGGCTCGACACCATGAAGGCGGCTTATACCCATGCCATCGCGACGGGCTACCGCTTCTACTCCTATGGCGACGCCAGCCTGCTGTTTCGCGCCGAAAGCAAGTCATGACCGTTGCCAATCATTTCGAACTGCTCGGTGTCAGCGGCGCGGCGCGGCTCGGCCGTTTGGTCACGCCGCATGGCGTGGTGCGCACGCCGGCTTTCATGCCCGTCGGCACGCTCGGCGCCATGAAGAGCCTGCATTGGCGTGACGTACGCGACGCCGGCGCGGATATCGTGCTGGGCAATACCTATCATCTGATGTTGCGTCCGGGCGCCGAGCGGATTGCGGCCCTTGGCGGCTTGCAAACCTTCACCACTTGGAACGGTCCGATGCTGACCGACTCCGGCGGTTTCCAGGTGATGTCGCTGGCGCAATTGCGCAAGGTGACGGAGCAGGGCGTGACATTCCGCTCGCATATCGACGGCAGCAAACACGAATTGACGCCGGAGCGCGCGATCGAGATCCAGCGGTTGCTGAATTCCGACATCGCCATGCAGCTCGACGAATGCGTACGGCTACCGGCGGAACACGGCGACATCGATCGCGCGATGCAGCTGTCGTTGCGCTGGGCCGAGCGCTGCAAGCTTGCATTCGAGAGCGCGCCGGACGGCTACATGCTGTTCGGCATCGCACAGGGCGGCGATGTCCCGGCGCTGCGCCATGCCAGCGCGCGCGGCCTCATCGATATTGGCTTTCATGGTTATGCCATCGGCGGCCTGGCGGTGGGGGAGCCGCAGGCGGTGATGCTGGCGATGATCGAGGAAGTCGCGCCGATCCTGCCGACAGATCGCCCACGCTACCTGATGGGGGTCGGCACGCCCGAGGATATCCTTGAAGCTGTCGCGCGCGGCATCGACATGTTCGATTGCGTGATGCCAACCCGCAATGGCCGTCACGGCATGGCGTTTACACGCCACGGCCAGCTCAATATGCGCAATGCCCGGCACCAGGACGATCCGCGTCCGCTCGATGAAGAGAGCCCCTGGCCGGCGACGAACACCTATTCACGCGCCTATCTGCATCATCTCGTCCGCTCCAACGAGACGCTCGGTGCAATGCTGCTTTCGGAAATCAATATCGCCTACTATCAAACCTTGATGCAGGGGATCCGTGCGGCCATCGACAATGGTACGTTCGAGGAATTTCGCGCTGCGACCCGTGACGGCTGGGCGCGCGGCGATATCGCGCCGCGCTAGGCTGCGCCTTATCGCACGATCATCGGGAAAGTGACGCCGATCGCCCACGCAAAGACGGCGGCGTTGGCGATGGCGCCCGGCAACGGGTGGCGCGTCGCTGCATAGGCCCATCGGCTGATCAGCCCGAAGGCGACGAACAGCAACAGGATGGCCGGCACGATGATGACCAGGAAGAACAGCTTCATCGGATTGAGCGCGACGGCGATGCCAAGCGACAGCAGCAGGCAGAATTTGGTGATCGCGTAGGCTGCGGGACGGGGATGTTTCCCGCGCGTCGCCCATTCGTCGGCGATGAAATAGGGAAGCGTGCCGCAGGCAACCGCCGCGATCAGCGGAAGCCGCGATGGGATCGGCATGAACGTGAACACCCAGCTATCGAGCGGGACGCCGAAGGCAACGATGTTGTAGGTGGCAACGCAGATGGTGGCGACGGCGAGCCGGCTCCATGTGATCGGTGCCTCGATTGTTTCCGACCCGTTTCGGAAATAGAACAGCAGCGCTGTCGTCAGCACGCCGTAGATCAGGAAATGCAGGGTCAGATAATCGCCGAGCAGAATCGGCAGAAAGTCGGTCGGCATTTTCCAGAGGATCAATGGCGTCAGCAGTGACGGCACCACAGCTGTGATGACCAGCGGCTTCCATGCGAGACCGGCGCCGACAGGCGCGGCGCTGACGGCGGGAAGCATTGTGGACAGCGACCGGGCCAGCGCAACGATGCCGACCAACAACATTGCCAGCCAGCGCCCCCGACGATCGACGGGGCCGTCCTGCGGTCGGCCGAACGTGGTGTTCATCCAGCGCAGGGCTTCCACCATGCTGTCATGGCTGTAGAGCACGCCGATATGTTCGACACCACGGGCCAGCACGAGTTTGCGCGCTGTGCCGTCAGCCGCGACGCCGTAGGTCTCGCCCGCGATCGCGTTGTCCGACGCCGCCTGGTTGACGATACGCAGCCCTTCGTCGCGCAGCATCGCAGGCTCCAGCGCCCCGACGATCACCAGCAGGTTACGCGGACTGGTGGCTGTGACGACGGGTGAAAAGACCGAGACGGCCACCGTAGCCAGCACATCGGGAGAAGCCTGCGCGAAGCGAATGACGATGTCCGACGCCATGGAGTGTCCAAGCACCCCAAGTCGTCCATCGCAGCCTGGGAATTGTCGCGCCGCGGAAGCCACCTCGGTGAGTTCATTGAGCAGGGCGGAGGTGATTGCAATGCCTTCGGTGATATCGCCCCGCATCGGATGCGGGTTGCGGCCGTGACCGAGGAAGTCGAAGGTCACGGCGATGTAGCCATTGCGCGCCAGCGTTTCGGCGAAAGGCTGCATCAGTTGCTGTGATCCGGCAAAGCCGTGGGCGATGACGATGACGGGGGCGGGCGCGTCGGTCCCCGGCCTGAAAATGGTGACCGGCGTGGCGCCGACCACCGTCCTCTGAACCCGCAGCCCGTCGGCGCCGTGATGCAGTTGATACAATGCGATCGCTATGGCGATCACGGCCAAGAATCCGACAAGCAATCCAGCGATCCGTCTCATGGCTCCCCGTCGTTGCGGATGAACGCACAGCGCGCGAGTCCGGCCCGAATAGCTCAGCCTATGGGCGGTCTGCTCGGCGAGCAATTGCAGGGCTGTGTGCAGTGCACTCTCGTGCGCCGTTTGCATTCCTGTGTTGGCTGGCCGTAAGCTGGCGTCATTGCAGCATTCTGCGCGACAGTGGGATGGAGATCCGTTCGTGATTGCGATGGGCATCGGCAAGCGCGCATGCACGGCGCGGACCGATCATATTGGTTCGACGATCGAGAAACGGCCATTCCCTCGGGAAGGCCATGATCACGGCCCGCAGCTTTTCGGAGTTGTGAAGGGGTAGCATGGCAAGCGTGTTTCCATTCTCGGCGATCGTCGGTCAGGACGAAATGAAACTGGCGCTGCTGATCGCGGCGGTCGATGCGCGGGTCGGCGGCGTGCTGGCATTTGGCGATCGTGGGGCCGGCAAGTCCACTGCCGTGCGGGCACTGGCAGGTCTGCTGCCGAAGATGAAGGTCGTGGTCGGGTGCCGGTACAATTGCGATCCCGACAAGCCGGCGGAGCATTGCGACGATTGTCGCAGCAGGGCCGTTGATGGCAAACTAAAAGTAGCCCACGTACCGGTGCCGGTGGTCGATCTGCCGCTCGGCGCCACCGAGGACCGCGTGGTCGGCGCGCTGGATCTCGAGCGCGCATTGGCGCGCGGCGAGAAGGCGTTCGAGCCCGGATTGCTGGCGCGCGCCCATCGCGGCTTCCTCTATATCGACGAAGCCAATCTGCTCGAGGATCATCTGGTTGATCTGCTGCTCGATGTCGCCGCGTCCGGCGAGAACGTCGTGGAGCGCGAAGGTCTCAGTATCCGGCATCCCGCGCGCTTCGTGCTGGTTGGCACCGGCAATCCCGAAGAGGGCGAGTTGCGCCCGCAGCTGCTGGATCGGTTCGGCCTGTCCGTCGAGGTCAAAACACCTGACCAGCTGGCTGAGCGGATCGAGGTGGTGCGCCGCCGGGATGCCTTCGAGTCGGATAGTGACGCGTTCATCGCCAAATGGGCAAAGGACGAAGCCAGACTACGCAAGAAGATCGTGGCGGCACGTGAGCGCTTGCCGTCGGTGATCGTGTCCGATGCGGCTCTGGAGCAGGCGGCGAAGCTTTGCATGGCGCTTGGCACCGACGGCTTGCGCGGCGAACTGACCCTGATGCGCGCGGCGCGTGCGCTGGCCGCGCTCGAGTCCGCGAAAACGGTGACCGACGATCATCTGCGCAAGATCGCGCCGCCGGCCCTGCGTCATCGCTTGCGCCGCAACCCGCTCGATGACGCCGGCTCGTCCGTGCGCGTCGATCGCGCGGTGGCCGAGGTGCTGGGATGACCGTGGTGTCCGGTTGGTCCGACGCGGTCACGGCCATCCGGCTGTTCGCCGTCGACCCCATCGGCACCGGCGGCATTTTGTTGAGGTCGCGCGCGGGACCGGTTCGTGATCGCTGGCTAGCCCTGCTGCGTCAGGCTCTGGCACCGAGTTTGGCGCTGAAACATCTGCCGTTGCATATCGCCGATAGCAGGCTACTCGGCGGGCTCGACCTCAACGCGACACTGCTGGCGGGCCGTCCCGTTGCGGAACGCGGCCTTTTGGCCGAGGCCGATGGCGGCGTCCTGTTGATGGCCATGGCCGAACGTCTGTCTCCAGCTACGACGGCGCATGTCACTGCCGCCATGGATGCCCGTGAGGTGCGCGTGGAGCGCGATGGGCTGTCGCTGCGTCTGCCGACGCGTTTCGGTGTCGTGGCACTGGACGAGGGGCTGGATGACGAGTTCGCGCCGCCAGCGCTGCGAGACAGGTTGGCGTTTCATATCGATATCAATGATATCCCGCTGGGTATCGCCGATCTGTTCGCTCGGGATGACGACACGCTCGGCGCTACGCGTCAGCGCCTTGCGTCACTCCCGGTCGCCCCCGCACAGGTCGATGCGCTGTGTACGGCCGCTGCTGCACTCGGCATCGTTTCGCTGCGCACGCCGCTGCTGGCGTTACGGGTCGCCTATGCCAGCGCGGCGCTGGCTGGACATGACACGGTCGAACAGGACGACATCGCGCTGGCGGCGCGGCTGGTGCTGGCACCGCGTGCCCTGGTGTTTCCGGAGTTGGAAGAACCGTCGGAACAGGCGGAGCAGCCGGAAACGCCGCCTGAGGGCGAAACCAACACGGTAGATGATGACCCGCCCGGCGAGATCGACCGCGCGCTCGACGATGTCATTCTCGCGGCCGTGCAGGCTGCGATCCCGCCCGATGTTCTGGCTGCCCTGCGTGCAGGCGCGATGGCGCGGAGCCGCAGCCGCTCGGCGGGCAAGGCGGGCGCATTGCAGAAATCCGGCGACCGCGGTCGTCCCGTCGGCGTGACGCGCGGCACATTGGCGGCGGGCGCTCGCCTCAACGTCATAGAAACCTTGCGGGCGGCGGCGCCGTGGCAGGTGCTGCGCCGACGCGACGCCGCGACGGACGGCACGCTGCGTCCCCGCATTCATATTCGCAAGGATGATTTTCGTCTCGCGCGATTCAAGCAGCGCAGTCAGTCCACCACGATCTTCGTCGTCGATGCTTCCGGATCGGCGGCGCTGCATCGGCTGGCCGAAGCCAAAGGGGCCGTAGAACTCCTGCTGGCCGATTGCTATGTGCGCCGCGACCAGGTGGCGCTGATCGCGTTCCGCGGTGTCGGCGCGGAATTGCTATTGCCGCCGACGCGTTCGCTGGCGCGCGCCAAGCGCAGCTTGGCCGGCTTGCCCGGTGGCGGCGGAACACCACTGGCGGCCGGGCTCGATGCCGCCTATGCGCTGGCAGACCTCATCAAGCGCAAAGGCCAGACGCCGACCGTGATCCTGCTCACCGACGGGCGCCCCAATATCGCGCGCGATGGTGCGCCCGGGCGGCCGCGCGCGGAACAGGACGCGATCAGCGCCGCACGTCAGCTTCGCGCCGCCGGCATGTCGTCCGTGCTGGTCGATACGTCACCTCGGCCCGGGCC
>JAPLPC010000278.1 GCA_026400425.1 Hyphomicrobiales bacterium
CATCAGCAGGATTTTCGGATCGCGGATCAAGACCTGCGCGAGGCCGACACGCTTGCGCTGGCCGCCGGACAGCATGTGCGGGTAGCGGTCGCCGAACGAGCCGAGGCCGACGCGCGAAAGCCAATCGCCGGCGCGGGCGCGGGCTTCCGCTTGCGGCGTGCCGGCCGTCTCCGGCCCGATGGCGACATTTTCCAACGCGGTCTTCCACGGAAACAGCGCATCGGCCTGAAACAGGTAGCCGGCCTGCCGATTGAGCGTGGTCAGCACGTTGCCGAAAATATCGACGCGGCCGGCGGCCGGGGCCAAGAGGCCGGCAGCGATGTTCAGCAGCGTGGATTTGCCGCAGCCGGTCGGCCCGACGATGGAGACGAATTCGCCGTCGGCGACCTTGAGCGTGGCACTTTCGACCGCGCGATAGACCCCGCCATCCGCTAGCGGGAAAGCGACATCGACGCCGTTCAGCGCAATGGCTGCGTCGTTGTTGCGCGCCGGCGCGGTTGCTGCCGTTGTCTCGCTCATGGGCCCCCTCCGCGCGGCAAACTAGCCGGTTACCGTAGCAATGCAAACCCGTGACGCGCCCAGCAAAAACGAAACGGCCGCCCAATATGGGCGGCCGCCAATTCAAACGAAAGAAGCGGGAGCCTAATTCTTGCTCTTGTCGACCATCGCGCGCTCTTTAATCCAGGGCATCATCTCGCGCAGCTTGGCGCCGACCTGTTCGATCGAGTGCTCGGCCAATTTGGCGCGGGTCGCCTTGAACGAGGTCTGGTTGACCTTGTTCTCCAGCATCCAGTCGCGGGTGAAGCGGCCAGACTGGATATCGCCGAGGATGCGCTTCATCTCCGCCTTGGTTTCCGGCGTGATGACGCGCGGTCCGGAAACATATTCGCCGTATTCGGCGGTGTTCGAGATCGAGTAGTTCATGTTGGCGATGCCGCCTTCATAGATCAGGTCGACGATCAGCTTCACTTCGTGCAGGCATTCGAAATAGGCCATCTCGGGCGCGTAGCCGGCTTCGCACAAGGTCTCGTAGCCGGCCTTGATGAGTTCGACGAGGCCGCCGCAGAGCACGGCCTGTTCGCCGAACAGATCGGTCTCGCACTCTTCCTTGAACGAGGTCTCGATGATGCCGGCGCGGCCACCACCGACGGCAGAGGCATAGCTCAAGCCGAGGTCATGGGCGTTGCCCGAGACGTCCTTGTGGATCGCGATCAGGCAGGGCACGCCGCCGCCGCGCTGATATTCCGAACGCACGGTGTGGCCGGGGCCCTTCGGCGCGATCATCAGCACGTCGAGATCTTCGCGCGGATCGAGCAGGTTGAAATGCACGTTGAGGCCATGCGCGAACACCAGCGCTGCGCCGTTCTTCATGTTGTCATGCAGGTGCTCGCGATAGATGTCGCCCTGCAATTCGTCGGGAGTCAGCATCATCATCACGTCGGCCCACTTGGCGGCCTCGGCGACTTCCATCACCCTGAAGCCGGCGGCTTCCGCCTTCTTCGCCGAGGTCGAGCCCTTGCGCAGCGCGATCACCACGTCCTTGACGCCGGAGTCCTTGAGGTTCAGCGCGTGGGCATGGCCCTGGCTGCCGTAGCCGACGATGACGACCTTCTTGCCCTTGATCAGGTTCAGGTCGGCGTCGCGATCATAATAAACACGCATGGGTCGTTCCTCTGTTCGGCAACTTTATTTCAAGCGCCTGGTCGAAAGGTCAATGCCGGCTGGCCAATGACCATGAAATGCCGCCGGTTTCTAGGGCGACGGATGTCGCGAGACAAGCCCGCGGCGGTGATTTTGCTGGCCTTTTGTGGGCTATATCTCCGCCAGCACGGGATACAGCGACGCGAGCAATAAAATTGCCATGGTCACGTTGAAGATGCGCACCGCCCGGCGAGATTTGACCAGCGGTTGCAGTGCGGTACCGGACAGAGCCCAGGCCAGCGACGATAGCGCGCCGATGCAGAGCGATACCAACACCTGCAAGCCGACATTCCACGGATAGGCCGAGATCGCCGCATAGGCGGTAATGATGCTGATCGCCATCACCCAGCCCTTGGCATTGACCCATTGAAACAGCGCCGCACCGATAAAGCTCATCGGGCGCCGCTGCTCGGCCTCCCCCGGCTCCGGCGGGCCGGAGCGCGCGATGGCATAAGCGAGATAGACCAAATAGGCCGCGCCGGCATATTTCAAAACCGTCTGCAGCCATGGCAGCGCCGTAAACACGGCGCCGAGACCCAACCCGGTGACGCCGATCATGAAGGCATAGCCGACGGTGACGCCCGCCATATGCGGCAGCGTGCGGCGAAAGCCGTAATTCAGGCCGGAGGCGAGCAGCATGATGTTGTTCGGCCCGGGGGTGAAGAACATCACCACCGCAAAGACCAGAAACGCCCATAGCAGATGCGGCGACCATTCCATCACGCCACCTCACGCAAGGCGGGCGGACGACGCGACAACAGCATCACCGCAATGCCTAATACAACGACGATCATACCCGCGAGACGTAGCGGACCGAAGGTTTCGCCAAAAGTGAGACTGGAGGCCGCAGCGCCGATGAACGGCACCAGCAGGGCGAACGGCCCGACCTGTGCGGCAGAGTCGTCCTGCAACAGCCGGCCCCAGATCCAGTAGCCGAGCGTGGTACCGATGACTGCGAGGAACAGCACGCAGGCGATCGCCTGCAGCGAGACATGTGTCAGCGCATGCCACGTCGTGGCCGCGCCATCGACCGAGAACAACACGACCAGCAGGGGCGCAAGCGCGATCAGGCTGATCCAGGCGAACAGATCCAGCATCGGCACGCCCTGTGCGCTGCGCAGCAGCAGATTGGAGAACGCAAAGCTGATTGGCGCCGTCATCAGCACCATGAAGGGAAACACGCTGAAGTCATAACCGACGGTGAAGCAGATCATCATGAGGCCGCCCATGGCAACGACGATGCCGAGCACTTGCTGTCGCGTCGGCATTTCCCTCAACAGCACAGCCGCAAGCCCCACCGTGAACAGCGCCTGGCTTTGCACGATCACTGCCGTCAGCCCCGCCGGCACGCCATGTGCCATGCCATAGGTTTGCGCCAGAAACTGCGCCACCAATAGCCAGCTCGTGGCGACCACGACCTTCCACGACAGTTGCGGCCGCGGCAGAAACAGACATGGCAATGCCGTGATGGCGAAGCGCAGCGTGGTCAGCAGCGTCGACGACATCTCATCGACCGCCATCCGGGTCAGCACAAAGCCGACGCCCCAGATCACGGCCACGGCCGTGGCGAGGAAGATGTCGAAGGGTTTCATGACTGCAACGCAGAGGTTACATCCCCTCCGCGCCGCGGGTAATTGCCGCCACGCCGGTACGTGAAATCTCGACCAGGCCGAGCGGGCGCATCAGTTCGATGCGCGCAGCTTCACCATCGCAAGCTCGCGCTCGATGGAGCCGCCGGCCACCGTCATATCAACAACCCGGTGCACCGGGATCATGCGATCAAGCTGATGCTTGATCTGGGTGATCACCATCGGCGTGCCCGTCGTGACGATCGTGATGCGCGAGACGTGCTTGTCGCTCTCGGTCTCCGACACGGTGAGGCTCTCGATATTGTAGCCACGACCGGAGAACAGGCCGATGACGCGCGCGAGCACGCCAGGCTCGTTGGCGACCAGCACGGACAGCGTATGCGTCTCGTTGGGATCGTGACGCTCTTCGATGAAATAGGCGGAGGCAGGCTGTTCCATTGTCGTTGTCTCTTTTCAACCGTCGCGGTCAGAATTCGATAGCTTCAGAGAAGCGCCGTAGGCTCCTTCTCCTCGCACTCGGGGAGAAGGTCGGGATGAGGGGGAGCCTCAGCACGTTCGGAGCAAGAGGAGAGCCCCCTCACCCGCCCGGCTTCGCCGGTCGACCTCTCCCCGCCAGCGGGAAGAGGTTAGAAAGATCACACCAGCGCCTTGCCGCCGGCGAAGGCTTTGGCGGTGGCTTCGTCATTGGCCTCTAACGGCAACAGCATTTCGTTATGCGCCTTGCCGGATGGGATCATCGGGAAGCAGTTCTCCAGATTGGCCACGCGGCAATCGAACAGCACCGGCTTCCTCACCTTGATCATCTCCTTGATCGCGCCATCGAGATCACCGGGTTTCGAGCACTGCAGGCCGACACCGCCATAGGCTTCCGCCAGCTTGACGAAATCCGGCAGCGCTTCCGAATAGGAATGCGACAGCCGATTGCCATGCAGAAGCTGCTGCCACTGCCGCACCATGCCCATATACTGGTTGTTCAGGATGAAGATCTTGATCGGAAGATCGTGCTGAACCGCAGCCGACATCTCCTGCATCGTCATCTGCACCGAGGCATCGCCGCCGATGTCGATCACAAGCGAATCCGGATGTGCGACCTGCACGCCGAGCGCCGCCGGCAAGCCATAGCCCATGGTGCCGAGGCCACCCGACGTCATCCAGCGATGCGGCTCCTCGAAGCCATAGAACTGCGCCGCCCACATCTGATGCTGGCCGACTTCGGTGGTGATGTAGGTGTCGAGATGTTTGGTGTTCTCGTACAGGCGCTGGATCGCATATTGCGGCAGGATCACATCATTGTTGGCCTTGAAGGCCAGCGAATTGCGCGCGCGCCAGCGATTGATCTCGAACCACCACGGATCGATCGCCGGTTTTTTCGCTTCGGCCTTGAACACCTGCAGGATGTCGCCCAGCACATTGGCGCAGTCGCCGATGATCGGCACATCGACGCGGATGTTCTTGTTGATCGAGGAAGGGTCGATGTCGATATGGATCTTCTTCGAATTTGGCGAGAACGCATCGGTACGGCCGGTGATGCGGTCGTCGAAGCGCGCACCGACGCACAGCATGACGTCGCAGTCATGCATCGCCATATTGGCCTCGTAGGTGCCGTGCATGCCCAGCATGCCCAGCCAGTTCGGGCCCGATGCCGGATAGGCGCCGAGCCCCATCAACGTGGAGGTGATGGGAAAGCCGGTGACCTCGACCAGTTCACGCAGCAGTTTCGACGCTGCAACGCCCGCATTGATGACGCCGCCGCCGGAGTAGATGATCGGCCGCTTGGCGCCGGCCAGCATGGACACAGCCTTGCGGATCGCAGTCGCATCGCCCTTGACGCGCGGCGCATAGGAGACGTGGACGTCGGACTTGCGCGGCGGATGATAGGTGCCGGTGGCAAACTGCACATCCTTCGGCACATCGACGACGACCGGGCCGGGACGGCCGGTGGTCGCGACATAGAATGCCTCGTGCAGCACCTTGGCGAGATCGTTGACGTCGCGGACCAGCCAGTTGTGTTTGGTGCAGGGCCGCGTGATGCCGACGGTGTCGCACTCCTGAAACGCGTCATTGCCGATCAGATGAGTCGGGACCTGGCCAGTGATGCAGACCAGCGGGATCGAATCCATCAGCGCATCGGCCAGCGGCGTGACCATGTTGGTGGCGCCGGGGCCTGAGGTAACGAGCACGACGCCCGGCAGGCCGGTGGAGCGGGCATAACCTTCGGCGGCATGGCCGGCGCCCTGCTCGTGGCGGACCAGGATGTGCTGGACTTCTTCCTGCTGGAAGATTTCGTCATAGATCGGGAGCACCGCCCCGCCGGGATAGCCAAAAATGTGCTTCACGCCGTGATCCGCAAGCGCGCGCACGATCATGGCTGCGCCGGTCATTTGGTTGGGCAGATCTCGCGACTCTTGGGGCTTTGCGTCACTCATGGTCGGCTCCGGATGCGCCCTTGGCGCTTTGGTCGATTGAAGTTGGGTCTTTGTAAGGTTCAGGCAACAAAAAAGGGCCCGTTGAGGACCCCTGTGCGCACCGCTCGGATCGTGGGTAGCCGTCAGCTACCCCCGGCGATGCGCCAGGGTACCACGATAATAAGGAGGCTTGTAACTTTATTGCGCATGGCTTGGCCGTTTGATCTCGAAACTTGCGCGGACCATAGCGGGCAAAACCCGGAAGTCAAGGCATGCCGCGTGGTCCGTATCATACCATAGGTAGTGAGATCGGAGTCAGTCTGCGAGCGGAAAGATTGGATGGGCTGATATGCGAGGCTGAGCCGCCTGCTGTTGTGATTGCGAGCGGTGCGAGGCAACCGGGCGACCGGCAGTAGGGTGGGCAAGGCGAAGCGTGCCCGCCATCCCGGGCACAGAGAAAATGGTGGGCATGGCGCAAAGGCGCCTTTGCCCATCCTACAGTTTTACGCTTGCCTCCTCCGGCGTCATCCACTCGAACTCGGGTAATTGGTGCCGGAACCAGGTGAATTGCCGCTTGGCGTAATGCCGCGTATCGGCCTGGCCGATGGCGCAGGCTTGCTCGCGTGAGATCTCGCCATGCAAATGGCTGATCAGCGCCGGCACGCCGTGCGCCTTCATTGCGGGCAGCAGCGGATCGAGCCCGCGCGCTGCGAGCGCCTCGACTTCTTCGAGAGCCCCCTCCTCCAGCATCCGGACGAATCGGGCATCGATGCGGGCATAGAGTTCGTCGCGATCGGGGGCGAGAAACACGGCGGTGGTGCCTTCAGGCGGCAGCAGCGGCGGCAGCGCGTCGCTATGCCAGTCGGTCAGCGCGCGGCCGGTGGCTTCGATCACTTCCAGCGCCCGCGCGATGCGGGTGCGGTCGCGCAGATTGAGTTTGGCTGCGGAGACGGGATCGCGCGTCGCGAGTTCGGCATGCAGCGCTGCCGGGCCGAGACGGTCGAGCCGCGCACGGACGTCGTCGCGCACCGCGTCAGGGACCGGTGGCACCGCCGAGAGGCCGCGCGTCAAAGCTTTGAAGTAAAGCCCGGAGCCGCCGATGAAAATCGGTAGCCGGCCCTGCCGGCGCACCTCGGCCAGCACCGCGCGCGCTGCATCCACCCAAGCCCCGGCGGAAAAATTCACCGCCGCATCCACGGCGCCGTACAGGCGATGCGGCGCCATCGCCTCCTCGTCCGGCGTCGGTCGCGCCGTCAGCACGCGGAGATCGCGATAGACCTGCATGCTGTCGGTATTGATGATCACGCCGCCCCGCGCGCGCGCGACCGCCAGCGCCAGCGCCGACTTGCCGCTCGCGGTCGGCCCTGCGATAAGCAGCGCTCTGTTATCCGGCCTGGAATTCACGTCATGTCTCTCGTCGCTACCTTGATCTGCAACCCCGCCGATCCCGCTCTCGATAGCACGGTCATCGACGGTTTTCGCGCGATCTTGCCCGGCGATAACGAGATGCATTGGCTGAGCGACGGCGTTGCCGCCGACATCCTGTTCGCCAGCGACACCAACAGCATCGCCGACCAGCGTGCCCTCGCCGATCGCCTGCGTGCCGCGCGCGGCGACATGCCGATCGACGTGGTGGTGCAGCCTGTGATCGACCGACGCAAGAAGCTTTTTCTCGCCGATATGGATTCCACCATGATCGGCCAGGAATGCATCGACGAATTGGCCGATTTCGCCGGCCTCAAGGCCCATGTGGCCGCCATCACCGAGCGCGCCATGCGCGGCGAGATCGAATTCGAGCCGGCGCTGCGTGAGCGCGTGGCGCTGCTGAAGGACCTGTCGGTTGGGGTCGTGGATGAGGTGCTGGCCGAGCGCATCACGCTGACGCCAGGCGGCCGCGCACTGGTACAGACCATGCGGGCTCATGGCGCCTATACCTGCCTCGTCTCCGGCGGCTTCACGCTGTTCACGGCGAAGGTGGCGGAGCTGGTCGGTTTTCAGGAACACCGCGCCAACGAGCTGCATGTAGAAGACGGCAAACTGACCGGCACGGTGGCGGAGCCGATCTTGGGCAAGGCCGCCAAGCTCGCCACGCTGGTGGAGCTGCGCGAGGCCGCAAGTCTCGACAATCTCGACACGCTCGCGGTGGGTGACGGCGCCAATGATCTCGCGATGATCCAGGCTGCAGGACTGGGAATCGCGTTTCATGCCAAGCCTACGGTGGCTGCAGCGGCGCATGGCCGGATCGACTTCGGCGATCTCAGCGCATTGTTGTATGCGCAAGGATATCAGCGCAGCGAGTTCGTAGACTAACGCTATAGCTGGGCCGATGTAGGGTGGGCAAAGCGTAGCGTGCCCACCATCGGACTATCGGCTTCAGCCGGTGGACTATCGGCTTCGGCCGGTGGGCACGCTGCGCT
>JAPLPC010000033.1 GCA_026400425.1 Hyphomicrobiales bacterium
CCCGCGTCGCCGTCACCCCGGTGTCGTCGACAGTCGAACGCATCACGCAGAAGATCCTGCTGGTCGATCACTCGGCCAAGCCCACGATCCTGTCGCAGATCCTCAAGACCGAGCAGGTCAACCGCGCGCTGGTGTTCACCCGCACCAAGCACGGCGCCGACAAGGTCGTGAAGAATCTGGAGCGCGCCGGCATTCCGGCCGCTGCCATCCACGGCAACAAGTCGCAGAACCACCGCGAGCGCACGCTCGCCCAGTTCCGCACCGGTGAAATCCGCACGCTGGTCGCCACCGACATCGCCGCCCGTGGCATCGACGTCGAAGGCATCACCCATGTGGTGAATTTCGACCTGCCGAACATTCCCGAGACCTATGTCCACCGCATCGGCCGCACCGCGCGCGCCGGACGCGAAGGCATCGCGATCTCGCTTTGCGCCGGCGAGGAAATGGCGTATCTGCGCGATATCGAAAAGCTGATCCGTGTCGCGCTGCCGAAGGAAGACCGTCGCACCCCCGGCAAGAACGACATCGGTCCGCCGCCGTCGCAGAACCGTGGCGGTCAGCGCAACGGGCGCCCTGCCCAGCACGCCGGCCGCAGCCAGGACGCAGCGCCCGGCAAGAACGCCCGCAACCGGCGTCGCCCCACCAGCGGCAATGGCGGCGGCGCATCGCAACCGAACCGCGATCACGCGCGGAATGAGAATCCGAGGCATGAAAATGCACGGCAGGAGCCAAGATCCCGTCCGGTCCAGCAGGCCGCCGGCGCAAGCAAGGACGCAGGAATGCAGGGGGTCGCCTTCCTTCACCGTCCGAGCCGACCGAACACCACACCCAACCGCACCCAGCGTCCACGCTAACAGCCGACCGATCTGGAGCTAACGAATGGCCAAAGAAGAGCTGATCCAGTTCGAAGGACTGGTGACCGAAATCCTTCCCGATGCGCGCTACCGCGTGCAGCTCGATGCCGGACACGAGATCATCGCCTACACAGCAGGCAAGATGAAGAAGAACCGCATCAAAACCCTCGCGGGTGATCGCGTGACCATCGAGATGTCGCCTTACGATCTGGAGAAGGGCCGCCTGATCTTCCGTCACAAGGACGAGCGCCCGGGTGGCGGTCCGCCGCGATCGGGCCCGCCCCGTGGCAACTTCCGGCGCCGTTAAGCTCCCGCTTATTTCTGTCGACAGTTCGTACTACAATCTCGACCCGCCGCGCATGACAGGCTCTGTCATGCGCGGAAAGCGGGGCGAATTTTCTCGTTCGTGTGCTATCAAAAAATCGTGCGTCGCCGGATTGTCTTGGGGAATTGCATCCCTTAATATTGACGCTATCGATTTTCGGCCGGACGACTTCTCTATACCCCGGTGCAGCCGGTCTAGACTGACGACCCTTCCAAAAATTCGATGCCAACCAACCTGCGTCCAGGGCGTGGGTTACGACTACTATATCGAGAAGGGACTACCTCGTGAGCATGGGAACCGTGAAGTGGTTTAACGCCACCAAGGGTTATGGCTTCATTCAACCGGACGAAGGCGGCAACGACGTGTTCGTGCACATCAGCGCCGTCGAACGCGCTGGCCTCGGCACGCTGCGCGAAGGCCAGAAGATCAGCTACGAAATCGTGGCCGATCGTCGTTCGGGCAAGTCGTCGGCGGATAACCTTCTTGTTTGTCGCGCGCGCGACACGAGCTTTCGCAGAAGGCTTTTGCTTTTCGATCGTATCGATCAACCACCGCTCGGCGTGCAGGTCGTGGCCAGCATGACGCATGTCATCTGGCGCGGCTTGGTGAATGCCTTCTCGGTTGCGGTCACGCCCGCCTTGGATACGACCCAGCCGATCGTCGGCACGTATCTGTAATTGACGTCGCCG
>JAPLPC010000382.1 GCA_026400425.1 Hyphomicrobiales bacterium
CAGGCGCCAGGGCATCGTTCATGTCGTCGGCCCCGAGCAGGGCTTCACGCTGCCGGGCACCACCATCGTCTGCGGCGACAGCCACACCTCGACCCATGGCGCCTTCGGCGCGCTGGCGTTCGGTATCGGCACGTCCGAAGTCGAACATGTGCTGGCGACGCAGACGCTGATCCAGAAGAAGGCGAAGAACATGCGCGCCGTCGTCGACGGCAAACTGCCGGACGGCGTGACCGCCAAGGATATCATCCTGGCGATCATCGGCGAGATCGGCACCGCCGGCGGCACCGGCTATGTGCTGGAATATGCCGGCGAGGCGATCCGCTCGCTGTCGATGGAAGGCCGCATGACGGTCTGCAACATGTCGATCGAAGGCGGCGCCCGCGCCGGTCTGATCGCGCCGGATGAGGTGGCTTACGAATTCCTCAAAGGTCGTCCGATGTCGCCGAAGGGCGAGATGTGGGACAAGGCCGTGGCCTATTGGAATACGTTGCGCACCGACGACGGCGCACATTTCGATCACGAGATCCGTCTCGACGCCGCGAAACTGCCGCCGATCGTGACCTGGGGCACGTCGCCCGAAGACGTCGTTTCGGTGTCGGGCAAAGTGCCGAATCCGGCCGAGATCGCCGACGAGGCCAAGCGCATCTCGAAGGAGCGCGCGCTGGCCTATATGGGGCTCACCGCCGGCACCAGGATCACCGATATCAAGATCGATCGCGTCTTCATCGGTTCATGCACCAATGGCCGCATCGAGGACATGCGGGCCGCTGCGAAGATGGTCGACGGCAAGACCATCAACGGCAATGTGTCGGGCATGATCGTGCCGGGCTCCGGCCTGGTGAAGGAGCAGGCGGAGGCCGAAGGTCTGGACAAGATCTTCATCAAGGCCGGCTTCGAATGGCGCGAGCCGGGCTGCTCCATGTGCCTGGCGATGAACCCGGACAAGCTGCGTCCGGAAGAACGCTGCGCGGCTACCTCGAACCGCAATTTCGAAGGCCGCCAAGGCCACAAGGGCCGCACCCATCTGGTGTCGCCAGCGATGGCCGCTGCCGCCGCGATCGCGGGGCATTTCGTCGATATCCGCGAGTGGCATTGAGGCCATCGTCGATATCCGTTTTCTTGGCCAAGCGTCGCCATTGCGAAGAGAGAAACTCGTGCAATGACGACGACGCCAGAACAACGGTTGAGGCGGAGTCACGTTGCGGCCGCAGAGACAACCAAGATGCGGAGAATTCGGGACCATGAGCGCAGCGCTTGTATTTCCCGGAGATTGCTTTATGGTGCGGCTATATTCGATTTGACGGCTCTGACTTCGCCGATGGTTGCACTCGCTTCCTTTCGCCCTAGACTTCGCTGAGATTGGATAGTTCTGCACGGAGGTCGTGCGGAACAACACGCAGCCGCCGGCATCATATTGATGCATTCAATACGGCAGGTTGTTTCTTGGAGAAGTGTTATGGCGACCGGTACAGTTAAGTGGTTCAACAGCGACAAGGGCTTCGGCTTCATTCAGCCGAACGATGGCAGCAAGGATGTGTTCGTGCACATCAGCGCCGTCGAGCGCGCTGGACTCAGCAGCCTCAATGAAGGCCAGCAGGTCAATTTCGAACTGAAGACCGACAAGATGCGTGGCAAGGTCAGCGCCGAGAATCTCTCGCTGGCATAAGCCCAAGCTTTTGGCTTCGGCGGCACTCGTTTCACGGATGTACTGAAACGTAGGCCTAGGGAACGTCCCGCTGGAAACGGCGGGGCGCTTTTTTATGTGCAATCGGTTTTTTAAGTCGAGTTGGCTTTTTAGGGCGGGTTGATTGCGCGTTACGCCGCGGTCTTGGTTTTGCGCACGCGCTTGACCTTTGGCACCATAGGCGTGGCCTGAGCGGCCTGCTGGGCTTCTTCAGCCTCCAAGCGATCGGCGGCTTCCTTAGCCAGCCGCAACGCCCGCAAACGTTCGGTGTTCTTGGCGACGAAGGCGCTACGTGCCGCGTGTTCGTCCATCGCGACCTTGCCTTCGCGGGCAGTGCGCGCCTTCTTTTCGAGTTGCGTCTCGATGGCGCTCTCTGGTCTGTTCAAACCGAACCCTCCTGCTCAAGACGCTGCTGCCGTTTCTAGTTGCTGGTTCCATCGGTAGCACAGCGTTCACCGCCATGACACTCGCAAATGCCGCGCTCCCCCGCCCACGTCATTGCCCTGGATCAGAACTGTGCCCGCCGCATCTGGCTGCGCGCCCAGCGGTTGGACGAGCGCGCGCCGTTCGGCGAAGGAGCGGAGGCTGTAGCCTTGGCGGTGCAGCACCTCGGCTATGTGCAGATCGACACCATCAACGTGATCGAGCGCAGCCATCATCACATCCTCTTCTCCCGCATTCCGAGCTACCGGCCGGCAGATCTCAAGTTGGCGCAGTCGGTCGACAAGAGCGTGTTCGAATACTGGACGCACGCGCTGGCCTATATCCCGACCGCCGATTTGCAGTACTTCGTCGCCGACATGAAGGCGTGGCGGCGCGAGCAGGGCGGCTGGTTCGGCTCGGTGTCGCCAGCCGATACCGCCAAGGTGCTACGACTGATCAAAGCCGGGCCGCTCTCGATCCGCGATATCGATGACGACGTGCTGCGCGACAAGGATCACGAATGGGCCAGCCGCAAGCCGTCGAAGCGAGCGCTGCAACTGGCCTTTTATCGCGGCGTCGTCGCGGTCGCCGAACGCCAGGGCATGCTGAAGACCTATGATCTGCTGCTGCGTCATTTCGGTTGGGCGACGCTACCGAAAGCAGCGTCCATCACGCGGCGCGCAGACTATCTGCTCGATCGCGCGTTGCGTGCGCAAGGCGTCGTCAGTCTCGATTCGATCTGCCATCTCGATGCGCCCAGCAAAGCCATCGTGCGGAAATTGATCGAGGCACGGACGCGGCGCAACGAACTGGTGCCCATCGCGCTGGACGGCGCCGGCAAGCAGGAGCATTGGGGGACCCCCGAGATCCTCGATGCAGCGCCGAGCGAACCGAGCGGGCTCGTGCATATCCTGTCGCCGTTCGATCCGCTGATCATCCAGCGCAAACGAACGCACCTGATGTTCGGGCACGACCATCGCTTCGAGGCCTATGTGCCGAAGCACAAGCGCAAGCTGGGTTACTTCGCGCTGCCGGTGCTGGTCGATGACCAGATCGTCGCCGCGATTGATCTCAAGACCGATCGGCAAAACCGCCGACTGCTGATGCAGCAATGGAACTGGGTCGGCGAGGGGGCTGCGCGCAAGGCGCCACGCGCGGCGTGGAAGCGGCGCATCGAGGATGAACTGCATCGCTTCGAAGCGTTTCAGCTCGGCGTCTAGCAATGCCACGATCGTCATCCGCGGGCGTGACCCGCGGATGATCGAAGCTCACCAGTAAACGTTGAAATGCCGCCGGTGATGCCAATGGCGATGATACCACGGGCGATAGCGGCAGATTTTTCGCGGCCCGTAATGGGTCCAGATCACCTGGCAAAAGCGCCGAGGCCCATTATAGCGCGGAGCGTAGTAGCGGGGGCCGGCATAGCCGTAGTAACGCGGGCCGAAGTGGCGCGGAGCGGAATAGTGGTGGCGATAATTGTCATGGCGGCCGCCGCCGACATAGTTCGGAGCTGCAAAACGTCATTGCACTATCCCGGCGCCGGACACGCTCCCGTCTCGCGAATCTCGCTCAACGAGCTTGGTCGATGCGTGAATGCTGCGTGCCTTGAGAGAAAGCTGCGAGGCGTGATCTGAACGCGCCATGAATGACTTTGTCAAAATGAAACGGGCGCCCTTGAGGCGCCCGTCACGATCAGATCAAGATATCTCGGTCTTACCAGCGGCCGAACGAGAAACCGACGCTGAGCGGTCCTCCACCGAAGCCGAAGCCCGGGCCGTAGCCGTAGGCGCCGTACGGGCGATAACCATAGGGACGATAGCCGTAGCCGCCGTAATAGGCCGGGCGATAGTAGGAACGATACATCGGCCGGTAGCCGTAGCGCGGTCCGTAATAGGGACGATAACCATAACGAGGACCGTAGAACGGGCGATAGCCAAAGTGGCGGTGACCGAAATGGCGGTGACCGAAATGACGGTGGCCGAAGTGGCGGCCGCCATGGAAATGGTGGCGGTGGCCGTAATGCCGGCGCTGCGCGCTGAAATCGGTCAATGGCTGTGCAGCTTTGTCCTGCGTGACGGCCTTAGCCGGTGAAGCGGCCAATGCCGGCGCTGCCGTGAACGCGCCGCCGAGTGAAACCGTTGCAGCCATCAGAGCTGCGCCTACCCATGTTTTCATGATGTCCTCTTAGAAATCTATCGTCGCCTTGATCGCCTAACGTCTCAGATCAGTTTCATTTCCCGCGACAATGGGACGCGGTCCCGGAGCGCTGCTCGAAGCTGGTGCCTGTGCACCAGCTTCGATTCAGCGCGGTTCAATCAGCGCCAGTGACGGCGATGATGATTAAAGTGTGGACGATGCCAGCCGTGATGGCGGCGGATGTGATGCGGGCGATGCCAGCCGTGGTGGCGGCGCATGTGATGATGCCGATAGCCGCGATGATGGTGATGGCGGCGATACTGCACCTCAGTGGCCACGCCTTCACCCGCGCCCTGCACGGTGGCGGCAACGCCCGGATTGTTGAGCGAGACAGCCTTCGCCTGCTGCGTCGGCGCAGCCACGAACATCAAGCCGGCAATGGCGGCCAGGCCGAAAAGTTTTTTCAGGTTCATTGTTCTCTCCAGAATTTTCGCAAGCATTGAGGTGCTCGCTGCGCGGCGATGATCGCCCATGGGAGAACGCTAGAATTCAGCAGGTGAACGCCAAATGAATATGCGCGGCGCTATATGTCGCACAAATTTCCGCTGCAACGCCGGAACAATCGATCGATTCCTAAACAGCGCGCGATCGCTATCATGATGTCGTGCGATCAGCCGCGGCGCCAATAGCAGTGCGTACGCGGCACGATCACGGTGCCGCTTGGGCGATATTCCTGCACGAGTTGAGCCGTGCAATCGCGAACCGCATTGGGGCCTGGATTGTAGCGGGGATAGACACCGCGGGTGTCGTCGTCGCGGTAGATGCGAACGCGGGGACGGCCGCTGCTGCTCTGCGCGGAGAAGTCGGTGGAGCGCGTCGCGGACGGTGCGGTCCGCGCCGTTGCGCCATCCAGCGACAGGCCGCCGAGGGCTAGTGTTACAGCCAGTGTCGCCGTCGTGATACGCATCGCCAAGCCCCAGTCTTTTCCGCCCGCAACGTCTCCGATTGAGGCGGTCGCGTCAACCGCGACGGGCCGTCTTGCCAACAGAACGGGATCGGCTAGACAGGAAGCCATGTGGCATCAGGCAAAAGCTCCCGACCTCGCCGAGATGGAAGAGATGGCCCATGCCATGCTCGCTTTGCTGCCGGAGGGCTTTCGCAAGCTGTGCGCGGGCGTGATCATCCGGGTTGATGATTTTCCGACCGACGACGTGCTGGAAGAGCTGAAGGCCGAGACCGAATTCGATCTGCTCGGGCTGTTTCAGGGCGTCGGGCTGCCGTTTCAGTCCGGTGAGCTATCCGGTCAGCTCCCCAACATGGTCTGGCTGTATCGCCGCCCCATTCTGGATTACTGGGCCGAGCACGACGAGACCCTCGGCCATATCGTCCGCCATGTGCTCGTGCACGAAATCGGCCACCATTTCGGCCTGTCGGACGACGACATGGAGGCGATTGAGGCCCAGGTGACTGACGAGGCTGCAGAAATGCCGCTTGGTCCGCCCGTGCGATCGGGCTAAAACGCGCGCTCAACGCCGAGGACAAGCCCAAGGGCACCTTAAGGACACCTCATGGACAAGTTCACCACGCTCGAAGGCGTCGCTGCGCCGATGAAGGTTATCAATGTCGATACCGACATGATCATTCCGAAGCAGTATCTGAAGACCATCAAGCGCACCGGTCTCGGCAAGGGTCTGTTTGCAGAGGCCCGCTACAATGACGATGGCAGCGAGAATCCGGATTTCGTGCTGAACAAGCCGGCCTATCGTCAGGCCAAGATCCTCGTCGGTGGCGATAATTTCGGCTGCGGCTCGTCGCGCGAGCACGCGCCCTGGGCGCTGCTGGATTTCGGCATCCGCTGCGTGATCTCGACCTCGTTCGGCGACATCTTCTACAACAACTGCTTCAAGAACGGTGTGCTGCCGATCCGCGTGTCGCAGAAGGATCTCGACGCCCTGTTTGACGATGCCGAGCGCGGCGCCAATGCGATCATCACCATCGATTTGCCGAACCAGCAAATCCGCGGCCCCGATGGCGGTACGGTGACGTTCGAGATCGATGCGTTCCGCAAGCACTGCCTGATCAACGGTCTCGACGATATCGGCCTGACCATGGAGAAGAAGACCTCCATCGACAGCTATGAAGACAAACTGAAGACCGAGCGCGCCTGGGCGTAACGGGATTTCGCTGTCGATGATAGGCAGCGACGCGCCGAACGCCATGCTCTCTCCCCACCGCGCTTAGCTTCGCTAAGCTTGGGGGAGGGAGAAGATCGCGCCTCAGCCCATCGCCGCAATCGCATCCGAAATCGCAATGGTCCGCTTCGCCATATCCGCATGCAGGCGCTCGACCATCTTGCCGTCGAGCTGAATGGCGCCACGCGCGGCGTTCTCCGGCTGCTCGAAGGCTGCGATGATCCGACGGGCCTGAGCGACTTCGTCGGCTGGCGGCGTGAACACCTTGTTGCAGGCCTCGATCTGCGCCGGATGGATCAGCGTCTTGCCGTCGAACCCGATGTCGCGGCCCTGTTCGGCCTCGGCGACGAAGCCTTCGTTGTCGCTGAAGTTGCTGTAGGGACCATCGAGAATATCGAGGCCGTAGAGCCGTGCCGCGAGCACGCAATGGGTGATCATGCCCAGCATCGATGCGCGGCCCGGCATCATGCGGATCCGCGTCTCGCGGGCGATGTCGTTCGGCCCGAACACGAAACCAGCCAGCCGGATTTCTGTATCTTGCGCGCAGGCCGCGAGTTCTTCCGCATGCAGGATCGCGCGCGAGGTTTCGATCATGGCCCAGACCTTGATCGAGGTGTCGGCGTTCAGATCGGAGAGCCGGTCGGCGACGGCATTGAGATCCTCCACGCTGGAGATTTTCGGCACCAGGATGCCATCGGGCTTCGCTTTGGCGGCCATGGCGACGTCGTCGATCCACCACGGCGAATCCAGCGCATTGATGCGGACCAGCATCTCGCGCTTGCCGAAGCCGCCCTCACCGAGGGTCTTTGCGATGGCGTCGCGCGCGGAGCCCTTGGAGTCGGGGGCCACGGCATCTTCGAGATCGAGGATGATACCGTCAGCGGCGACCATCCGCGCTTTTTCCAGCGCGCGCGGATTGGAGCCTGGCATGAACAAATGGCTACGGCGCGGGCGGATCATGGCGTCATTCCCTTGCAAGAGTGTGCTGAGTGGTTGAGCAGTCGCGATAGCATCTCAATTCGTTGCCCGGAAGGCTTGTTCGCGCCGGCTTGCCATGGTTATCGGTGGCATCCCATAATTCGGGTATGATCCAAATCCGAGGCCCGACATCCGGGTCTCGATCCTTGCTGACGAGGGAAACCATGACTGCATCATTTCCGCAGCAACTCGTAACTGGCTATCAGAATTTCGCATCGGAGCGCTTGCCGACCGAACAATCGCGTTTTCGCGAATTGTCGGAGAAGGGCCAGTTTCCAGAGGTGATGGTGATCGGCTGCTGCGACTCCCGGGTGTCGCCAGAGGTCATTTTCGATGCCTCGCCGGGCGAATTGTTCGTGGTGCGCAACATCGCCAATCTGGTGCCGCCCTATCAGCCCGACGGCAATGCGCATGGCGTCTCCGCCGCGCTGGAATATGCCGTGCAGGTGTTGAAGGTGAAGCACATCGTCATTCTCGGTCACGCGCAATGTGGCGGCATCCGCGCCTTCGTCGATAAGGCCGCACCGTTGTCGGCAGGCGATTTCATCGGCCGCTGGATGTCGATGTTCACCAAGCCCGGCGAAACCGTCGAGATCCGCGATCACGAGTCGATGCAGGATTTCGTCACTCGCATCGAGAAGGCCGCGGTGTTTCGCAGCCTGGAAAATCTGATGAGCTTTCCATTCGTGAAGAAGCGGGTCGAAGCTGGCGATTTGCTACTGCACGGCGCCTATTTCGGCGTCGCCATCGGCTCGCTGTCGGTGCTCGATAAAACCGACAAAGTGTTCAAGCCAGTGGGGTAAGCGAAAGCGACGGTGTAAACGCTCAAACAAAAAGGCCGGATGCGCAGCACCCGGCCTTTGATGTTTTGAATCGAAGGCGGTTTACGCCGCCTTCTTCTTGGCAGTGATCAGTTTGCGGTTGATCAGGCATTCCGCGATCTGCACGGCATTGAGCGCCGCGCCCTTGCGCAGATTGTCCGACACGCACCACAGGACCAGACCGTTATCGACCGTCGAGTCCGTGCGGATGCGGCTGATATAGGTCGCGTCCTCGCCGGCCGCTTCATACGGCGTGACGTAACCGCCGGGTTCGCGCTTGTCGATCACGAGGCAGCCCGGCGCATTGCGCAGGATGTCGCGGGCTTCGTCTTCCGAAATCGGGTTTTCGAATTCGATATTGACCGCTTCGGAATGGCCGACGAACACCGGCACGCGCACGCAGGTGGCGGACATCTTGATTTTGGGATCAAGAATCTTCTTGGTCTCCATCATCATCTTCCACTCTTCCTTGGTGTAGCCATCCTCCATGAACACGTCGATCTGCGGGATCACGTTGAAGGCGATACGCTTCGGGAATTTGGTATTGACCAGTTCGGCATTGGTGTAGACGGCCTTGGTCTGCGAGAACAACTCGTCCATCGCTTCCTTGCCGGCGCCCGACACCGACTGATAGGTCGACACCACCACGCGCTTGATCCTGGCTTTGTCATGCAGCGGCTTCAGCGCCACGACGAGCTGCGCCGTCGAGCAGTTCGGATTGGCGATGATCATCTTCTTCTTGAAGCCATCGACCGCCGCCGCGTTCACTTCCGGCACGATCAGCGGCACGTCCGGATCCATCCGCCACTGCGACGAATTGTCGATCACGACGGCGCCGGCAGCACCAATTTTGGGCGACCATTCCTTGGACACGGCTCCGCCGGCCGACATCAGGCAGATATCGACGTCGCTGAAGTCGTAGGTCGCGAGGTCCTTGCATTTGAGGGTTTTGTCGCCAAACGAGACTTCAACGCCCATGCTGCGGCGCGACGCCAGCGCCACGACCTCGTCAGCCGGGAACTTACGTTCGTCCAGAATGCTGAGCATTTCACGCCCGACATTGCCGGTCGCTCCGACCAGCGCGACTTTGTAACCCATCGTTCACTCTCCGAAGAAATATGCCTTCGATCCGTCGTCCGCGGAAACCGAAGCGCGAGCGCTTCTATGCGAGAAACGTCGCAAACACAACGTCGTAACCGGCCCGCGTGATTTGATGCGTTCAACTCCTGCACCCCACGACCGCGAGCGGGAATTCGATTTCCGCCCGGCGGCGTACAGCGTCGCCGACGAATGCGTGGCCATGGCAGGGCGCCTGCTGGCCTATATGGGCTGTCTGGCCCTGCTTGCCATAGCCGCAGTGGCCGCGTTCGAGCATCTGGACCTGGATCTGACACCGCCTGCGGCCGCGCCGCCAGGCTGGACGGTGGCCAGCCGGTCACATCCCGCCTTCGCCGTCAGCCAGGCGGATGCTGCTGGAATCACAACCGGTTACGAAATCCGGCGGCACTCGGACGGCGGCCGCAAGGACATCCTGCGCTGGATGCAGCCCGACGGGCAGCCACTCGCCGAACTCGAACTCTATCGCCCCGGCAGCGAGGCGCTTGAGCGCGCCGCGGTCGCTGACGCCGCCATGCGGATGAACCCGGGTGGCCCCCGCGAGACGGTCGGCGAGGGCGTCATCGACAGCAAATTCGGCCCGGTGGCCCTGTTCGGCCTCGTGGACCGCTCAGACGTCCGACGATGCCTCGGCTTCGCCCGCACACTGGATGCGGCCAATCTGCGTATTTCCGGCTATTCATGCCAGGGAGAAGGCCCATCAGCACGTCGCGCAGCGCTCGCCTGTATGCTCGACCGGCTAGTGCTGCTGACTGCCGGCGGCGAGCGCAGACTCGCCGAGCTGTTCGCTCATGCCGAACTGAGGCGAACCGGCTGCGCGAGCGGTGCCGCGCAGTCTGTGGCCGGCTCGGATTGGGTCACCGGCGCGCAGAACCCGCGCCTGCGCGGCAGCCTGTGACGGTGCCGCGACCAAGACCTTGGAATGCATGCAACATTCGGCCACACCGCGCATTATTCTCCGCAAGTGTGACCGGATTGACCTTGTAGGGCTGCCACCCGGCCAGCTAAATTGTCGGGAACCTGGAATTTGCGATTCTTGAAACAAGAATCAGCCTGCCATGAGGACTCGATGACCTTGAAATTCTCCGCCGCCAAATTGTCCGGTGCGCTGCTCGCGGCGGCTGCCGTCATCGCAATCGGCGTAGCCACGCCGGCCGAAGCCCAGACCAAGCGCAAACAAGTGAGGGTCGAAGACGGCCGCTTCAACTACGGCGCCCGTGGCCCCAACGTGTCCTATCAGCAAGGTCCGCGAACCCGCGTCTACATCTCGCGCCGCTCGTGGCTCGATGCCGGCACCGAAGTGCTGCCCGGGGATCGCAAGTTCACCGATTATGCCTATCCGCCCGGCCGCTCGTTCGGCCGCGAGAACCTGAACCGTCCGATCGACCGTCAGCCGCTGTATGGCGATTTCGATCTCGGCGGTTACCCGAACCGCATTCCGATCCCGTATTATTGAGAACGGCGGATATCGATACGAAAATGCCCGGCTCGCGCCGGGCATTTTTGTTGGTGGGAACATGTAGGGTGGGCAGCGCTTCGCTTTGCCCGCCCTACAGCCTACCGTCCAATTACTTATGCAGCGCCTGCAGCTCCGCGAGCACCGCTTCGCCCATCTGCGCCGTCGAGATGATCGTGGCACCGTCCGATGTCAGATCGGCAGTGCGCAGGCCCTTGGCAAGCACGGCGGCGATGGCCTGATCGACCTTGTCGGCGAGGTCGCCGCGATCCAGCGAATAGCGCAGCGCCATGCCGAACGAGGCGATCATGGCCAGCGGATTGGCCTTGCCTTGTCCCGCGATATCCGGCGCCGAACCATGCACCGGCTCATACATCGCCTTGCGCTTGCCGGTTTTGCTGTCGACCTCGCCCAGCGAAGCCGACGGCAGCATGCCCAGTGATCCCGTCAGCATCGCAGCGATATCCGACAGCATGTCGCCGAACAGATTGTCGGTGACGATGACGTCGAACTGCTTCGGCCATTTCACCAGATTCATGCCGCCGGAATCGGCGAGCTGGTGATCCAGCGTGACGTCCTTGTATTCACGGCCATGCACTTGCGTGACCACCTCGTTCCACAGCACACCCGACTTCATGACGTTGCGCTTCTCCATCGACGTCACTTTGTTCTGGCGCTTGCGTGCGAGATCGAAAGCGACGCGGGCGATGCGCTCGATCTCATAAGTGTCGTAGACTTGGGTATCGATGGCCCGTTTCTGGCCATTGCCGAGATCGGTGATGGTCTTCGGTTCGCCGAAATAGACGCCGCCGGTGAGCTCGCGCACGATCATGATGTCGAGGCCTTCGACCACCTCGCGCTTCAGGCTCGAGGAGTCCGCGAGCGCGGGATAGCATACTGCCGGGCGCAGATTGGCGAACAGGCCGAGATCTTTCCGCAAGCGCAGCAAGCCGGCTTCCGGGCGATGCTCGTAAGCCACGCCGTCCCATTTCGGCCCGCCGATGGCGCCGAAGATGATCGCGTCGGCCGCGTCGGCCTTGGCCATGGTGGCATCGGTGATCGGAACTTTGTCGGCATCGATCGATGCACCGCCGACCAGGCCGGTCTCGATGTCGAACTTGGCGATGCCCTCCGCGTCCAGCCAGTCGATCAGGCGCGTCACCTCGGCCATGACTTCCGGACCGATACCGTCGCCGGGAAGAACCAGCAGTTTATGCGCCGCCATGATCGTTTTCCTCAATCTATGCTGCGTCATGGCCGGGCTTGTCCCGGTCATGACGGCCGCGAATTTCGGGCGAGTGCTAAGCCGTCATTGCCTTATTGGCAAGACAGCCTTGCTCGCGGCGCGATTGCGGCGAACGCAGAACCTGCGACAGTAACGTCACGCCGGAGTTGCCTGTGACGTCACCTGATCCCTCGTTTTCGCGCCGCAATCCGGCATTGCTCATCCTTCTCCTGTCGCTGGCGCCGGCCATCGGGCTCGGCATCGGCCGCTTCGCCTATTCGCTTGTGCTGCCGGATATGCGCGAGAGCCTGCAATGGTCGTATTCGGCGGCAGGTTTCATGAACACCGTCAATGCCGCCGGCTACCTGATCGGCGCACTGGCGGCATCGGGCCTCGGCAAGCGCTATGGCCTGTTCGCCGTGATCCAGGTGGGCACGGTCGCAAGTGTGCTGTCGTTGCTCATCTGCGGCGTCACCGCCGATTTCGCGCTGCTGAGTATTGCCCGTTTCGTCACCGGCTTCGGCGCGGCGATTGCTTTTGTGGCGGGCGGCGCGTTGGCGGCGACCATCGGCATGGCGCATCCGCAGCGATCGTCCTACCTGCTCAGCCTGTTCTATGCCGGTCCCGGCATGGGCATCCTGGTGTCCGGCCTGATCGCGCCCTTCGTGTTGGAGGGCTCTGGTGCGGGGTCCTGGTGGATCGTCTGGCTGGTGCTCGGCGCCGTCTCGGTGATGA
>JAPLPC010000369.1 GCA_026400425.1 Hyphomicrobiales bacterium
CTTTCATGAGGTCATGAAACACATCCCGCAGCGAGCCACGATGCTCGAACTCGGCGGTTTCTGGTCGTATTATTCGCTGTGGTTCAAATCCGAGCATGGCATGCAGCGAAACTCCTATGTGGTCGAGCCGGACCCCAATCACATCGCCATCGGCCGCGCCAACGCTGCCCTTAACGGCCAGGATATCACTTTTGTACAGGCCTGCGTGGGGGCCGAGCCAGCGCGCGCTCTTCACTTCCGAACCGAGTCGGCCGGAAACATCAAGATCCCCCAAATCTCGGTCCCGATGTTCCTGCGTGAACGCGGCATTGATCGGCTGGATTTGCTTCATTGTGACACCCAGGGGATGGAAACCCAGGTCATCAGCTCCTGCGAGACGCTGCTGCGGAACGGCACAATTCGGTTCGGCGTGTTTTCAACTCATCATCATGAGATTAGCGGTGATCCGCTAACACATCAGCGATGCCTGGCCATGGTCCAAGATTTTGGAGGCCGCGTGCTCGTCGAACACGACGTGCATGAAAGCTTCAGTGGCGACGGGTTAATCGCAGCGCATTTTGGCGCCGAGCCGCTCGACTGGACGGAACCGCCGATGAGCCGCAATCGCTATTCAACCAGCTTGTTCCGCAATCCGCTTTACGACCTCGCTGCTCGCGGCTGATCATAGATGGGCTTACCGGCTCTTGACGCGCCACCGTCGGAGGTGACGCCGACGGAGCGCTCTTCGGACACGCAAAACCGTAAAATGAACGCTCTCCTCGCCTGGGCCCGAAGTCCGACCGCGACCAAGATCATCAGCTTCTGCCTGATCGGCGTGGCCAACGCTGGGGTAGATTTCGGCGTGTTCAGCCTAGCTTATCAAGCGCTGAATGTTCCGATCATCCTCGCCAACGTGATCGCATGGCTGGTGGCGGTGACGTGTTCGTATGTGATGAACACCATGATCACGTTCCGGGAAGAGTCCGGTCGCGTCCTACGGCGCCGGGACTATCTTAAATTTGTAGCCTCTGGCTTTGTAGGGATGGTCGCAAACACGCTGACTCTTCTCCTTCTATCTCGCTTCATGCCGGTTTATGCCGCTAAGATGGGCGCCATTTTTATGTCCTTCATCGTGAATTTCGCGATGTCGCATTTCATCGTATTTCGAGCGGCCAAGGTGTCAAAGATACCCGGGCCTGAGCGCTGATAGAACAGGCGCGCGTGATTTGAATAAAGTGCGTGATCGAATCCAGCCCCGAAAATCTGACAGAACAATAAGTGGGATCTCTGCCTGACAGCGGCGATAATCGCGGTGACCAGGAGGGACCATGAAACGAGGATCCCGCTGGAACCATTTAGAACTCACGTCGTGATCCAGTGGAATCCAAAAATCGTTTCACGGTTCAGCAGGTTCGGTTTGAAGATTCGTAACATGTCCAAAATACCCAGCAGCGCGAATGATGTCCGGATCGGTCAGCGGCCAAAGGCGAAAATCATTCATGTATTCTTCCGGCAGATACCATCGCTGGAATGCGTCCCAACATCCTGCTAGCTCTGCATCGTAACGACGCAATTTTTTCTTGCGTTCATCCAACGTGCGTAAGCACCAGTCGAAATGATAAAGAACCGATTGCGGAGAGAGGACACCGTAGTCTGCCGGATATTCAAAACCACAGGTATGTAGACGGCCATGGAATCGTGTTTGGCGATATAAGAGTAGACGAAACTGAATATCAGGCGATGCTTCATAATTCATTCGCGATGACGCCCTTGTTTGCCGTCAGCACCCTTGAGACAAATTGAAAGGACTTCGCGGAGGGAGGATTTCTGGTTCATCGCTTTTCGTGAACTTTGCAAGGTCGCACTTCGTTGTGTTTAGAACAGAGGCGCGCGACTGATCGCAATTCAGTTCAAACCGCGGACATAACTACCGGACGCGCGGATCGATTCTCCGATCTTAACGCTTCTGCATAGTTGTAGCTGACAGGGTGACCGATCCTGCAAGTCCTGCGAGGACACCAGCTTTTCCGTGGCAGCGCAAGACCTGTCGAGCCATCCTGTGCGTCGCAAGGCTACGTTAATCAAACGCTCAACATGATGAAGGCTAGGCAATGACATCGCGAATCGCTCGATATTTCAAGCTCGGCCAGCAGCGGCTGAACGTAATCAATGAAGTTCGGAACCATCCACTAAGCGAAGGTGCGCAAACGAGGACTCTGCTACGTTATATCGGCTGGAATCTGACGCGTAGCATAGTCAGCCAGAAGGTCGTTCTGCCACTCCTTCGCGATCTACAAATCATTGTGCCGAATCAGAGCAATTTTGCCACAGGTCTTTATCTCCACGGACTTTACGACTTTAACAATATGGGATTCTTCTGTCACTTTTTGCGCGCGGATGATCTATTGCTCGATGTCGGCGCCAATATCGGCGTCTATAGCCTGCTCTGGCCCAAAGCACTGGATGCCAAGTGATCGCATGCGAGCCAGCACCGGATACGTTTCTTACACTATCGGACAATGTGCACCTCAACCGGCTCGATGACCGCATCGATCTGCACAATGCCGCCATGGGCGACGCCCAAGGAACCTTGACGCTTTCGATCGGCCAGCACGGTCTTAATCACGTCGGCAAGGCGGCGGCACGACGGTCCCACAGCGCCGCCTCGACGATATCATCGGCGATCGCGAAGCGCGCGCACTCAAGCTCGATGTCGAAGGCTATGAGATGCATGTGCTGCGCGGTGCCCCTCGCATCCTCGCCAATCCTGCCTTCAAGGTGGTGATGGTGGAGATCAACGGCCTGATCGAACGTTATGGTGAGACGGTGGATGGCATCCGCGCCCATCTGGCCGCGCATGGTTTTGGACCCATCGCCTATGATCCGACGACACGTCAACTCAATCCCGGCGGTCCGCTCGACGAGATGTTCGTGCGCGATACGGATTTCATTTCCGAGCGCGTCCGCGCTGCAAAAGCCTTCGCGCTATTCGGCAGGAACTATTGAGCGCGTCAGTCCTTGAGCACACGGTCGGCTTCGACCACGGCGCAGAGGATATGATAGAATGACGATGCGGGAATAAACTTCACCAGTGAGCGCGCCTCTGCATCGAACTGGTCGTACCAGCCACCTTTGACCGGATGCCGCAAGTAGTGTGCGTGAAGTCGCATCAGCGCGGCGCGTGCTTCTTCGGCGGCGCCATCAATACCGGACTCCGCCTGCGCGACCCATGCCTTGACGATCTCGGTCTGTGGCCAGCAACGCCGTGTCGCTTTGAGCACATTGCCCTGGGCGTCGCCTTCATCAACGAGGCAACCGGTACCGTCACGATAGCGCAGCGCCGAGTCCAGCAGGAGCGCACGCTGCTTGCCGGTCGGGCAGCCGGTGATGCGCTCGAAGCCTTTGAGCAGCCAGACCCATTCGGCTTGGTGGCCGGGCTCGACACTGACTGGCTCGATCCGCGACCAGTCCTGCTCGAAATATTCACCGAGCACGCCCTTCTGGCTATCGAACAGGTTCGAAACGAACAGGCCAAACAGATCGCCCGCGCGTTGCTGGAAGGCCGGGTCATGCGTCGCGTCGAAGGCTGCGATAAACGCCTCGAACAAGTGCATCTGCGGATTCTGCCGACGCGGCATCGCCGCCGGCACGCCTTCGACATAGCCGCCGTCGGACGAGCGCAACTGCGTATCGATGAAATGCACCACCGAATCGATTTCAGCGCGGACTTTTACATCCCTGTCGATCTGATACAGCGTCGCCAGCGCAAGCAGAATGAAGGCGTGGTCGTAGGTGTCGCGCATCGGATTGAAGACGCTGCCATCCGGCCCGAGCACATGTACGAAGCCGGGCCGGCCATCCGGCGCCTTGGCCTTGGCGACTAGATAGTCGAAGCCCTTGCGGGCGATCTCGGCGCCTTTTGGATACCAGCCGAGTTGAGCGGCTTTGGCGAAGCAGTAGATTTGACGGGCCTGGACACGGACCCGCCGGGGCGCGGCGGTGTCGGCGGCGCCACCGGCTGACAACCGCTCGACGAACCCTCCCGCACGGGCGTCCCATCCACGATCCGCCCAAAGCGGCAATGCATGTTCGGACATCAAGGACTTCAGGGATGCGACGATACCGCTATTGCTAGTCTCCGGATGTGTCACGCTCGCCCCTTTTGCCATCAAAGCCTGCAGCTCTCTGCCGGCTCATCGCGACCTTATCAAGACAAGCGGTGCTTGCTGCCCATAGTAGCCAGTATGGAATTCGATCCATGCCGACCGATGACATCGATAAGTGTTCTCCCTTTTGTCGCGGATAAGCGCAAAAAGCCAGCAAATTCAGTACCATTCTCGATCACTCCGGCGAAGAGCCTTGAA
>JAPLPC010000189.1 GCA_026400425.1 Hyphomicrobiales bacterium
AGGACCAAGACGTCCGCGTCATGGCCATCGACGGGCAGCCGGCGGAGCCGTTTCCGGCCCGCAACAATCAGGTCGTGCTGGCGCCCGGCACCCGCATCGACGTGTTTCTCGACACCGTGAAGCCCGCTGGAACCGTAACCGCGATCCTGCTTCACGACGGCAAGGAGATCCGCCGCATCGGTCAGTTGGTGACGTTGAAAGACCCGCCATTTCGCGCCGCGCCGTTGCCGCCAGCGCCGCCGCTGCCGTCCAACGGCCTGCCGATCCAGATCGACCTCAAAAGCGCGACGCGGATGGACCTCAATCTGGGAGCGCCCGACACCGGCTGGATCAAGCCACTGGACCTCGCCCCCTCGACGGCGCCGGCCTTCAAGGTCAAGCCCGGCAAACCCGTGGTCCTGACGCTGACCAACAAGGCTGGCTCTCCCGCCGTCCTGCAGATGCATGGCCATCACTTCCGCCTGCTCGACAAACTCGACGACGGCTGGAAGCCGTTCTGGCTCGACACGCTGGCGCTCGACCCCGGCCAGACCCAGCGCATCGCCTTCGTCGCCCACAATACCGGACGCTGGCTGCTCGAATCGTTCGTCACCGACTGGTCCGCCCCGCGCCTCGTGCGCTGGTACGAGGTCGGCTAATAGGGAATCCCGAGCCGGTCGAAAAGCCGCCGGAACACGGCCGGCATGACCTCGGTCAGATCCTCTGCGATCAGCCCCGGCCCCGCCTCGCTGCCGGCCTCGCCATGCATCCAGACCCCGATGCAGGCGGCCTCATAGGCCGGAACGCCCTGCGCCAGAAACGCCCCGATCAGCCCCGCCAGGACATCGCCAGAGCCAGCCGTCGCCAGCCAAGGCGGCGCGTTGGCCGCGATGGCAGCGCGGCCATCTGGCGAGGCGACGACGGTGTCAGGACCCTTCAGGAGAACGACAGCGCCCGATCGCACCGCCGCAGCGACCACGCGATCGAGCTTTGAGATAACCTCAGCTTCGTTCTCCAAACTATTGAAGATACGCGCAAACTCACCTTGGTGCGGCGTCAGAACGACCTGAGAGTTTGGATCCGCCTTGATCAGATCGAACAGCCGGTCGGGAGCGTCGGCGAAGCTGGTCAAGGCATCGGCGTCGAGCACCAGCGATCGTTTTGCTGCCAGAGCTGCCTCGGTGAAGCCGCACGTTTTCGCGCCCACCCCGGCACCGGGACCGATGATGCAGGTCGCCACCTTGCCGCCTATCAGGCTGGCAAACTCGTCCACTGTATCGACCGGCCGGACCATCACAGCCGTCAGCGCCGCGGCGTTCACTGCCAGCGCGTCACGGGGCGACGCCATCGTCACCAGCCCCGCTCCGCCCCGCAGCGCCCCGCGCGCCGACAGCCGCGCAGCGCCGGTCGCCGCGATCTCACCGGAGACGACGACCGCATGGCCCTTGGTGAATTTGTGCCCATCGACGCGCGGCACGGGGAATGCGTGCTCCCACAGGTCCGGATTGTTCTCGGCCGCTTTCGGACCGATCCGCGCCAGCACCGCGTCGTCGATGCCGATGTCG
>JAPLPC010000657.1 GCA_026400425.1 Hyphomicrobiales bacterium
CGATCGAGGCCGAGATTGTTGTAGACGCCCATGAAAGTGAGCCCGCCCGAGGTCCAGCGCGATTCGTATTTCTCCCGCCTGATATCTTCCGGATCATCGAGCGCGCCGCGGTCCGGCATCGGCTGATAGATGCCATTGCGATAATCCTCGCGAGCCGCGCGGCGGATCTCTGCGTAATTGTCGCGAAAGCTTTTGCGTTCGGCTTCGGTGAGCTGTGCGTTGCGCGCCGGCACGCTGAAATTGGCGGTGCGTTGGAACACATAAAGCAGCTCCGCCTGATCGGCGATGATCGGGATCGACTGGATCGCCGACGAGCCGGTGCCGATGACGCCGACGCGCAAGCCGGTGAAGTCGACCGGCTGATGCGGCCAGCTGCCGGTGTGATAGACTTGGCCCTTGAAATCCTTCAGCCCCTTGAAATCCGGCGAGCGCGCATTGGAGAGACAGCCGGTGGCGAGCACGACATGTTGCGCGACCGTGCTGGCGCCGTCCGACGTGGTGACCGTCCAGCGCTTGCCGATCTCATCGAACACGGCGGATTCCACACGGGTGTCAAAAGTGATATCGCGGCGCAGGTCGTAGCGCTCGGCGACATGGCCGGCATAGCGCAGAATCTCCGGCTGCGGTGCGTAGCGTTCGCTCCAATCCCAGGTCTGCTGCAATTCCTCATCGAAGGAGAACGAATACTGCATGCTCTCGACATCGCAGCGCGCGCCGGGATACCGGTTCCAGTACCAGGTGCCACCGACGTCGCCGCCCTGCTCGAACACTTTCACCGACAGGCCGATGCCGCGCAGCTTGTGCAGGAGGTAGAGACCGGAGAAACCGGCGCCGACCACCACCACATCCAGCTGTTCTGGGCTGGCGCTTCGGGATTGGGCGGATTGCGGCTGCGCTGCGGCCATTGGTTCACTCCCGGTTTTCTTGCTTTGCTTATTGAGGCCAGCATTTCCCGCATGGCGCGAAAGCGCAAGGGCGAAGAGGACCATACGGACGTGCGTATTTTGTAGGGCGGAATGCATTCTCCGCTTGTCATCCCCGCGAAAGCGGGATCCAGTAGACGCTGCCGGGAGAGACTCATCACCCTGCCGCGGGTTACTGGATCACCCGCTTGCGCGGGTGATGACAATTGTGAGTCGGGCGGCTCTTGCGCCATCCACGTCTTAGGTTAGCCTCGCATCAATGCCGCCCCAGCGAGCGGCTTCGATTGCTCCGGGAGGCTCCATGAAATCGCCCATCTGCGAGATGCTCGGGATCGACTTTCCGCTGCTTGCTTTCAGCCATTGCCGCGATGTCGTGGCTGCGGTGAGCCGCGCCGGCGGGTTCGGTGTGCTCGGCGCCACCGCGCATTCGCCGCAGACGCTCGAGCAGGAACTCGCATGGATCGACGATCACGTCGGCGGCAAGCCCTATGGCATCGACGTGCTGATCCCGGAAAATATCTCCACCTCCGGTGAAAAACACGTCACCTGGAAATCGCTGGAAAGCCGCATCACACCGGAGCATCGCGATTTCACCAGGAGCCTGCTGAACAAGCATGGCGTCGATCTCAGGATCACCGAGGTCGATTCCGATCAGCCGCAGCCGTTCGACGGCGCGACGGCGTTGCAATTGCTGGAGGCTTCATTTCGGCATCCGATCCGGCTGATCGCCAACGCTCTCGGCGTGCCGCCGAAAGCGATGATCGAGATGGGCAAGGCGCATGGCGTGCCGGTGGCAGCCCTGGTCGGTGCCAAGGAACACGCCATCCGGCAGGTCGCGGCGGGCGTCGATATTCTCGTCGCGCAAGGCACCGAGGCCGGCGGCCACTGCGGCGAGGTCTCGACCCTGGTGCTGGTGCCGGAAGTCATCAAGGCCATCAAGCCGATCCGCGATGTGCCGGTGCTCGCCGCCGGCGGCATCATGACGGGCCAGCAGATGGCGGCATGTATGGCGATGGGGGCGGCCGGCGCATGGACGGGATCGGTGTGGCTGGCGACGACCGAATCCGAGACCTCCGAGATTTTTCGCGAGAAGATGATCGCGGCGTCATCGCGCGATGCGATCCGTTCCAGGGGGCGCACCGGCAAGCCCGCGCGACAACTCCGCTCGGTATGGACCGATGCGTGGGATCGCGGGCCGGACAGCCCCGGCGCGCTGCCGATGCCGCTGCAGAGCCTGATCAGCCGCGATGCATTCGCCTCGATCGACCGCTCGGCCGCAGCAGGCAATGCGCAGGCGCGGGATCTGGTCAGCTATTTCGTCGGCCAGGGCGTCGGCCTGATTGACAGCGTCAAGTCGGCGGGCGCAGTTGTGCAGGAGTTCAAGCAAGACTTCGCCGAGGCGGTGGAGCAACTGAACATGCTGGTGAGCGAATAGCTCCGCCCTGGTGAGGAGCGCGCGTCTTCCGCGCGTCTCGAACCATGAATGGCTGGGAATTGAGGATGAGGCCATCCTTCGAGACGCCGCGCAAACGCCCGGCTCCTCAGGATGAGGGACTGAGTTGGAACACAAGTGAGACCAAAAAGAAAATGACCGAACAACCTGAAGACCGCATTCCCGTCATCGTCGGCGTCGGTGAATTCTCCGATCACCCGAACGAACTCGCGCAAGGCCTCGAACCGCTCGATCTGATGGTGAAGGCGCTGCAGCGTGCCGAGCATGACTCGGGCGCACCATTGCTGAAAGATATCGACTCGCTCGACATCGTTAACTTTCTGAGCTGGCGCTACACCGCCCCCGAGCAGCAACTCAGCAACAAGCTCGGCATCGCGCCGAAACATGCCTATTACGGCCCCGTCGGTGGCGAGAGCCCGATCCGCTATATCCACGAAGCGGCGCAGCGCATCGCCCGCGGCGAGTCGCAGGTGGCAGCGATCACCGGCGCAGAATCCCAGGGCACGGCGACCAAGGCCGAGCGTGCAAAAGTGGATCTGCCATGGACGCCGTTCGCCAAGGATGCACCGGAGCCGTTGCGCGGCTCCAACTATCAAAAGCCGATGGCGGTGAAGCTCGGCGTCAACAAGCCGGTCACTGTCTATCCGTTCTATGAAGCCGCGTCGGCGGCGCATTGGGGGCAGACGCCGCGCGAGGCGCATCGCGAGAGCGGCGAATTATGGTCGCGCTATGCAAGCGTTGCGGCGACCAATCCCGAAGCCTGGAACAAGAAGGCGTTTACGCCCGACGAGATCACCACGCCGACGCCGGACAACCGGCTGATCGCCTGGCCCTATACCAAACTGATGGTCGCCAATCCGATGGTGAACCAGTCGGCGGCGATTCTGCTGACGAGCCTCGCCAAGGCGCGCGCCGCGGGCGTAC
>JAPLPC010000622.1 GCA_026400425.1 Hyphomicrobiales bacterium
CGCTCTACACCACGCTGCAACCGTGCGGTATGTGCACGATGGCATCGATCTGGTCGAAGGTCGGGCGTATCGTCTACGGCGCGGGGCGCGAGGACGTCCACCGGATGTACTTCGAAGCCAGGCACATCGACACGTTGGAGTTCGTGACCAAGGCGTATCGCGACGATCTCACGATCCAGGGCGGCGTGCTGCGGGACGAGTGCAGCAAGCTGTACTACCGTCCCTGGGATGAGGTGCCCCTCGACGAGCAGGGCAACAGATGACCATTTGGAACGCGATGGGGTGCGGTCCGTTGCCGCGATCCGTCGATGTCCTCCCGAGCGGCCAGTCCTCGCGTCGGAAGGCGGCCCGGATCCGAAATCGTGAACCACTGTTGTTCAACACCTTTTTCAGAATGTCACCAGCGTTCTGGTTCCGTGAGGTGAACTGCGTAAGAGCATTCCGCCGTGCTAAAAGTCCTTTCCACTAGTCATTCGTTCAACTCGATGGTTTAATGGAGCGTCTCGGCGTCTTTAAAACTCTGCGGTTCGCCGATGTCCCTCAGCACGAATTCGCTCTTGGCCCTGGCTGTCGCTCTTGGCCTGTGCTTCGGCGCAGCGGCGATCGGCGCGAGAGTGACGACGCCCGAAATCCCGACTTGGTACGCGAGCCTAGCGAAGCCGTCCTGGACGCCACCGCGGGGCGCCTTTCCGATCGTCTGGCCCATTCTCTATCTGCTCATGGCCATCGCTGGTTGGCTGCTCTGGCAGGCCGAGCCGTCTCCTACCCGGACGGCTGCACTGATCGGCTTCGCAGCTCAGTTCGTCCTCAATACGATCTGGTCGCCCGTGTTCTTCGGTCGGCACGACATCACTGGCGGGCTGGTCATCATTTCGCTCTTGGCCATCACGCTGACGTTCACCGTCGTCATGGCGCTCGAGGTCGACTGGATTCCGGGCACGCTATTGGTGCCCTACCTGCTATGGATCTCGTTCGCAGCGGCGTTGAACTTCAGGATATGGACCCTGAACTAACACCGCGTCGGAGCGCGACATGGACGAAATCATTCACGAAATCGATCTGCGATGGGCCTTGGGAGACATCATTGCCCGACGACACCGATTCCTTCGCGTGAGTGAGACCAAGATACAGCGATTCCGTAAGCTTAAATGGGTCGAAGACCGCGACGGCGAGGTCGAGGTCGAGGTCGAGGTCACGGAACCAGGTCGACAGGCACTGGTATAGCAGGCGGCGGATCGAAACATCGCCGCCGCGGCGTACGACTCCGCCAGGTGTGCGGATACGCGAGGCGTTGGAAAAAAGCCGGGCGCTTCAATCACCCCAGCCTCATTCCACAGGCCACAGTTCGAGTTGCTCGCTCATCGCGTCATTACTCAACCCACGACGCAAAACGTTTTCCTCTTTTTCAACTTCGAACGAAACCATGTCGCGAATGGCTTGTAGCAGCAGGGTTGGATTGGATGCATTTACGCTGGTTTTAAGCACGATAACAGCGTTGCCGCTGAAGGGTTGCGACCCCCCGATTTTGAATGAACGGTCACAGCGGCTCGCTGAAACTTTTAGAGCGTCTCCGCTCGGGATGCGGTGAGTGATCACCGGTCTTCCAATAAACTTAGCGATACGCCGCGCGGAAGACTCCGCGTTCATCAATCGCACATTCTTTGCTGCCGAATCGATCAAGATCATCTGCGTCATCGTAACTCCTATTGGTCACGCAAACGATGATGATAGGTCCAATGCCAATATGCTATGGTGTTGCGGACATCGCGCTCTTCGGAAGCGTAGCACTTCGCCTCACCTTGAGGGCGCTCGATTGGATAGGCTGACGTCGGTGATAGTGAGTGCCACCGCAGGTCAGTTCGCCAAAAGTAATTTTGGCTTTCCGGCAATCATAACGCGTCGTTATTACCTTCCCTGCCGACGTGACAACGCTCTGATTTCTGTGGACAACAGCGCGATCTGCAGACGCGCAACATGTTCTTCGTTGCCATAGCCACCAGTGTTACAAAGACACGTCAGACGCTCCGCCTCTGATCGCTTTGCGTGCTTCGATTTGCGAATTCGCTGGCGCAACCATGTACAGTGTACAGTCGATCAGCCAAGCCGAATGAGCGCGATTGGCGGAGCTCTCCACTTTTAGGACCCGCACCCTGAGCTTTCTTTCATCCCGTCGAGGTGGAGTCTTCTGTGATGCGGCGACCGGCGCTTGCGGCCCTACGTCGTACGGCCTGCGACGGCGCGATGACGTTGCGCATGATTGCGTCGGCGACAAGCCAGCGCGGAGGCTCGGCACGCGCAGCGAGGCGGGCACGGTATGCCGCCGATCTTTCCTTGCCGCTGCACCCTGGTTGCCTGTCGGTCATGCCGAACACGTCACCGGTGACGCGTCATCAAACGATCCCGTCGTTCCGGAAATGCGAAAGCCCCGCCGCTGGGGTCGCTGGGGGCGATTGGGGCCGCGAGGCTGACCGTCAGGACTTGTTCATGGAACCGACGACGCCATCATCGTCAGCCCCGAACCGGAGAACGTCAACAGCCTAGATCAACATTTTCGTGAGCGACGGTCCGGACGACCGTATCTTGATGTTCTGTTGCGATCGCATCAGAAGCATGAGTCCCTGGCCGAGGCGCCGGCGCAACGGTCATCGTGACCCGCCGGCTCCGACCCGAACGGTCAGAACGGATACGATGACCCGGGCTCCGCACCGGAGTCGTCGGGCTCGCCCTGCCGAGCTGACGCATCGACCGTTCGATTACGGAGCCGGCGGAGGGTCCGCTTCGCTTCCTCGATATCGAATCCGCGGTCCCGCAGGTCCACCAGCATCCGATTGAAAACCGGAAGCTCGACGGCCGTCATCTTGTTCACGTCCTCCATCACGGCATACGCAGCGATGAGAGCGCGTCCCA
>JAPLPC010000449.1 GCA_026400425.1 Hyphomicrobiales bacterium
AGCGGTTCTTTCTCGTCGCCCTGAGAGATGGGGTGCCTTTCCGGTGGCCAGCCGAAAGCAGCGAACGCGTGACGGTTGGAAACGCTATCGGCGACCTTCCGGGGGTTGAAGGGGGCGCTAGGCCGGACGGGGGACCAGAGGGTTGGTGGGCGTACGACGGCCCCTCATCCCGTTTCCAGCGGCGGGCGAGGGCCCATGTCGGCAAGTCCCAGAAAAGCCGTATCTACGACCATATCACCCGTCCTGTGCGGGATGATGATCGGGTCGTGTTTTCGCAGATGGACAGCAAAACTAGGTACACCGATATCCCTGTCGAGTACAGACGCTATCGTGACGACATTTTCACGGACAAGTACAAGCGACTGGATGCAAATGATCTCAGTCGCACAATCACAGCTCACATTGCGAAAGATGGCTACTGGTACATCCATCCCTCCCAACCTCGTACCTTAACCGTCCGGGAAGCAGCCCGAATCCAGACTTTCCGTGATGAAGTCCGCTTCTCGGGCCCGCCAAGCATCGCCTTCCGGCAGATCGGAAACGCCGTACCGCCCATGATGGCCGAACACCTTGGCACCGCCATTAAGTCCTCACTTGATGCGAGGAAAAGTAAGCTGCGACAAGTATCAACCCAGGAGATCGCCGAGTCGATTGCTTCTTGGTTCCGCGGTCGGGGAACCACTGTGTCGCCGTGGTTCCGGGAGTCGACCGCATGGCAGGTTCTGTTGGCCGAGATGCTATTCGCTAGGGTTCGTACGAGTGCAGTGAGACAGGCTTGGCCGACCATCTCAGGGTTTCGAACTCCCAAACTGACTCTTCGGGGCAAATGCGATCTTGAGGAGGTGGCAGGGTACTTGGGGCGAGCGAAGACGGCTGCTCAGATCTTGGACGCCGCCGAATGGTTTGTGAAAAATCCGAAAGGGCTGAAATCGTTCGAGGGCACGAAATCGGCCCCACATACCGACGATGCTGCAGCGGCCATCGCAAGCTGGGCTGGCAGCGGCAGCAATGAAGGACCTGTTGCGATCATCGCCGCGACACTCAGACCATCAGCGAGGGTCAGCGGCGAGGCCGTCGACAAACGAAATCATTCATCGGACGGTCGAATCGCGGTGGCTCGGATGATCGGCGCCGATGAGTTCACCCGTGATGCCTTCCTCGGTCTGCTCGAAATCGGAAGGTCCATATGCACCCCGTCGAATCCGCGTTGCCATGAGTGTCCGTTGCTGAGGTTGTGCGCAAAAGGCTCATCTCAGCTTCGGCTGCAACCGACTCTTTTTGGGTGATGGACTTTGCTTATCGACGAAACCCGCCAAGGCCGCGAGGTCAGGGGCGTCTAAACGAAATCGATCAAGAATCCGTGACAGCGATTTTCCTTCGCCAGCAGCCATGGCAGCTGCCCGAAGCGCGAGCATCAGTTCGCCGTATGGAGGCGTGTTGGTACCTCGGGGTGAACTGGCTCTCTTCTCTGTCCCGTCGGTTGTGTCGTCATCAGGACGAATGACCTTGAGTTGGCCTCGGTAAGCGGCCTGCCCCGCCTTGACCGTGTCGAGCACGACCCGCTCGAGGAGCGTCCGAAGTTCTGCCGGTACTGAGGCCCGCATCTTCGCGATATTGACGTGAAAAAGATCGTCGAGCGAGGAGGGGAAGTCTAGCGAGATCCGTGCGAGCTTCGTGTGCTCATCGGCGGCCCGCATGCCGCACCATCCACCGCTCTGAATGAGGCGACCGTTTCGGTAGATGTAGAAACCCTGCTGGCGGTTCCATTTCTTGGGGCCGCTGAGGTTCTCGAAAGCTTCGGGAGTGGAGAACTGGTCTCGCGTCGGCAGCACATAGCCGCGAACTACGACATCCCCATTCGATCCGTTTTCATCGAGCT
>JAPLPC010000554.1 GCA_026400425.1 Hyphomicrobiales bacterium
CAAATAACGCCGGATCCTTCTGGACATCTTTAAATAGCGTCCGGAACAAAGCGCTGTAGACCTCGTGCAGGAGTACATCGGTTTCCAAGAGAAGGGAGCCGATGAGCGTAACGCCTTCGTCGAATACCGCCTGAAATAAATTTATCGACGGTGTGCCATCGTCGAACGGAATATCGAAGGGAGCGATGGTCATCCTCATCATCGCGGCGTCCGAGTGCGCTACGATCTGGTTGCGCATCTGCATAAGCTGGTCATGAAGCGCACGATTCTCCGGCGTCGGGTGGAAGTCGATCATCTTCATCGTCAATGGAGGATAGCCGCCCTTCGACTGTGTGAACGGCCGTGTATAGGCGATGACGAGTGTGGTCTCGAAGCAGCGGAAACGACGGAGATCAACCTTCGAGTATTCTTCGCCCTCATCTAGCTCATGCAGAAAGGCCGACGCGCTGAGAGCCTGTTGGAGGTCGTTGAGCGAGTAGAGCAAGCGTTGCCTGCGGCGTGCTGCTTGCTGCAAGGCTCTTTCTGAATCGGAATGATTGGGCTGCATTTCGCTGCGTCCGCCTGATATCTATTCCCGTCGGCCGTCATCATAGCGTGTCCGCGCAGCCAATTGGAGCAATGTCGCTGCGGGGCGCTTCCCAGCCCGATGGCATTTCCAGCATCTTAGCTTGCCGGCCAGATCATACACGAATGTCGTCGAGGGGCGCTGCAGCGCGGCCAGATCGATGTCGTTGGGTGTCTTGCAGCGGGAGCACTCGAGTTCGAGCCACGGGTATCCGCCGTTGATCGCCTGATCGATCGTCGGGGAGGGATCGATTGGCTCACCGTCGGCCCACATCCTCTCGTTCCAGCTTTCACAGGTCAGTTTGTCGGCCTTCCGGATCAGCGCTTCGCCCTTGGCCCGGAATTCCTCGGCCTGGCGGGCAAAAACAGTGGTCATCGCGCGTGCGCCGGCGAGCTCTTTCTTCTGAGCCTTGCGGTCCCCTCCAGAGAGGGGCGTCGGGTGATATTTAGGAGCCATCCGGAGATCCTGGCCAGACAACACGGCGGCGCAACCGGGCCTCAGGGCGCCTCAAAAATCGGCCAGCAACCGTCATCATCGCGATTGCCTGTCCGCTGTCGGCAACCGTCGTCGAGGACGGCGGGTCCCGGCCTCCTTCCACGTCGTATGCCGCCCATACAGCCGCAGGGCTTCAGCAGTCTGGATTTCGACGACACGGTCGCAACGCCGGCAACTCACGCGCAGCACGTGGCGGGGGATCTCCGACAGGCGGCGCTGTTGGATGGGAATGCCGGTGGGTCTGACGTCGGCATGGAGGTCGTTCAGGACCGCTTCCCAGTATTCGGGCGGCATATCGGCCGAAGCGGCGCCGGCGGGGTCTGCAGCGGGCGTTCTCCGGACAGCCTCGATGGCCAACTTTTCCATCTGTTTGGGTATCGACATGCGCCAGCTCGCAAGATGATCCTTCATGGCGAGAATTAGAACATAAAGAGAACAAAAGTCGAGTCGGTTCGAAACGATTTTTGTCCGCGTCGGTCAAAGATGGCGCCAAAGCTGGTGGTGAAACAATTCCGCAGCCGAAGGTCCCCCCCCCCCGAGCTATCGCTCTCCGGATCCGGGGCCTTGGACTTCGACCGTCCCGGAGATCGTGAAATTAGCATGGACAACACCGTGAAAAAAGAAACGGCGCCGCCTGTGTCGGAGATCGGAGGCCGACGCATCGGCCTTGCCCTGTCAGGTGGAGGCGTGCGCGCCGCGGCCTTCCATTTGGGTGTCCTTAGGCGTCTCGCTGCCGAGGGCCTGCTGGAGCGAGTTTCGGTTATCTCGACCGTTTCGGGCGGGAGTCTGGTAACGGCGGCGGTGATGGCCGAAGCGGGGATGCTGTGGCCAGGCAGCGGATGACGATGATCCGACGGGAGATGGAGCTGGATTCGAGAAGGCCGCCGGCCAGACCGGCGCGCGGGGCTTCTCAGGCCGGACTGCGAGGAATCCTTGCGCGGAACGGAGCAGCGGCGAGCAAACTGACTATGGCTGCCCGCAACGAGTCCGGCTACCTGGACGACGACGAAGAAGGAATTCTTGAGGACTTTTTAGAGCTTGGAGCGATCCCAAGGGAGGGGGAGGAGGATGCATAATGAGTTACTCTGCTTCGGAGCGCTTGCTGCGGTCGCTCGGGATAGAAAAGCCCGACGAAATCGATCTCGAAACCGTCGCGTGGAGCGTCGGTGCCAAAGTCAAATACCGTCCACTGAAATCCTGCGAGGCCCGGATCTGCGGATGTGGCGACAGGGCGATTATCTCTGTTGACGACAGGAAGACCCCTCAGAGGCGGCGGTTCTCCGTCGCGCATGAGATCGGCCACTGGATCTACCATCGCGGTCAGCTTCTGGTATGTCGCCCGAGCGAGATCGGCAGCTTTGGCGGCCTTCGCAAGGGCGCGATAAGTCCCGAATTCGTCGCGGATCAGTTCGCTTCGGAGCTGTTGCTCCCTTCCTACATCCTCGGGCCTGTTCTCAGTCAGTACAAGTCCCTAAATTTGAAAACGGTCATCGAGATCGCAGGCGCGTTCAAGGCGAGCCGCACCGCGACAGCGATCCGGCTTGTTCAAAGCAACAAGTTTCATTCCATGCTTGTGTGCCACGGGCAGAAAGGACGGAGATGGTTTCTCCGTCCCCCATGTGTCCCGGACCGCTGGTTTCCTAGGGAGGATCTTGACCGGGAAAGCTACGCCTTCGACGCATTGTTCGGTTCGAAGGTCGAGCAGCCTCATCCGAGAAAGATCGGTGCAGACGCATGGTTCGATCGGCGGGACGCCGAGCGATACATGATGCTCGAACATACGTTTCCGCTTCCGAACGACGAAGTTCTCACGCTGCTGACCTTCACCGACGGTGA
>JAPLPC010000198.1 GCA_026400425.1 Hyphomicrobiales bacterium
TCTTACGACTCTCGTCGAGAACGGTGGCTTCAGGCTGGATCTCTACTATCGCATTTCGCCAATCGTCATCGAGCTTCCGCCGCTTCGTGACCGTCTCGAGGACATCTCCGCCCTCGCCGAAAAGTTCCTGCGCGACATCGCATACCGGCATGCCCGTCCCGTTCCCGAGTTCGGTCCCGACGCGATTGCGCAACTTGTTGATCGGGCTTGGCCGGGCAACGTACGGCAGCTTCAGCACGAAGTCGAACGTGCGTTCGCGTTCTGCGACGGAGACACGATAACGACGTCAGATCTTTCTGATGTGCCTCGTCGTGTCTCCGCAGTCGTCCCCCCGATAGCGGCGGAGGAGCAGCCGGCCCGGGAGCTCAAGGACATCGTGGCGGATGTTCAGAGTGAGGAGATTAGGGAGGCGCTCGCTGCATGCAACGGCAATAAGAAGAAGGCCGCCGAACTGCTCGGTATCTCACGCTCCTTCCTCTACAAAAAGCTCGCCGAGATGGACCGGACGGACTGACCGTCCGGTCCGCATTCGCGTCACTTCTTCAGCAGCGGGCATTCGCTTTCCGAAAGCGGTCGGTATGCCTGCTCGGCCGGGATCGTCGATACGACGTTCATGAGGTCCCACTCGCCTTTCGATTGCGAGGGCTTCTTCGCCTGAAGCAGATACATGTCGCGCATCATCCGACCATCGTCTCGAATCGATCCATTCTTCGTCATGAAGTCGTTCACCGGCAGCTTTTTCATCGCTACCACAACAGCCTTGGCTTCGTCGGTACCCGCAGCCTTGACTGCCTTGAGGTAGTGCAGGGCCGCGCTGTAGATGCCGGCCTGGAAGGACGTTGGAGGCTTGCCGTTGTGGCGCTCCGCGAAGCGCTTCGAGAACGCCCTGGTGTCCTCATTCTGATCCCAGTAGAAGGCTTCGGTGAAGAGCAAGCCCTGTGCGGTCTTGAGGCCGAGCGTGTGGATGTCGGTGAGCAGGACAAGCATTCCTGCGAGTTTCTGCCCACCATCCACGACGCCGAACTCCGAAGCCGTCTTGATAGCGTTTATGGTATCAGCGCCGGCATTGGCGAGGCCGATCACTTCCGCCTTTGACGATTGAGCCTGCAGCAGGAACGACGAGAAGTCCGACGAATTGAGCGGCGCGCGCACCGATCCGACGACCTTTCCTCCCTTTTTCTTGACAACGGCTGCGGTATCCTGCTCGAGCGAGTGGCCGAACGCATAGTCGGCCGTCAGGAAGAACCAGCTATCGCCGCCACCGCGTGACATGACGGCGCTCGCGGTGCCGTTGGCGAGTGCGTAGGTGTCGTAGACCCAATGCATTCCGAGGGGCGAGCAGGATTTCCCCGTCAAGACGGTCGAGCCCGCCGAAGTCGTGATTGCGATCCGGTTCTTCTCCTGCGTGATCCCCTGAACCGCAAGGGCGACGGCCGAGTTGCCGAGGCCCATGATGACGTCGACATTTTCCGTATCGTACCAGCGCCGCGCAACTGCGAGACCTACATCGGCCTTGTTCTGCAGATCGCCAGCGATCACCTCGATCTTCTTGCCGGCCACCGTGCCACCGAAGTCCTCCACCGCCATCCTTACTGCAACGGCGTCTCCCGGCCCCTGAATATCGGCATAAGGCCCGGACATGTCATCAAGGACACCGATCTTCACAACATCGGCGGAGATCTGCGCTGTAGCGGCGCAAGGCATGCTGAGTAGCAGTGCGGTGGCAAATATTGTTGGATATCTCATTTTCAGTCCCTCCCATTATTGCTCGGAACAAATGAGCAAGACCGATGCCACGCAATTCTTCAGACGGAGCGGCGCCGATTTCTCGATCTGCGGGAGCGCGAGTGACCGCATCAAAGACACGTGTGTTCTACGAATACACTCCTTTCAAGCATGGGCATCGATGGATGAAGACGTGGCGGGCGCGCTCCGTTGGCATAAGCCTTGCTGCCCGTACGGCTCTATCGGGAGGAACGAGCCAAGATGCAAAAACCACGTGGGATGTATTTCGAGGATTTCGAGATCGGGCAGACGCTGGTTACGCCAGCCCGCACCATAACGTCGACTGACATCGTCAACTTTGCGTGCCTGTCCGGCGACTTCAACGAGGTGCACACGAATTTCGAATACTGCAAGACGACGCAATTTGGCGAGCCCATCGCCCATGGGCCGCTGATCTATGCCGTAGCCGGAGGCCTGACTTATGCGAGCGGCATTAATGACGGGACATTGCTCGCATTGCTTGAAATCAAGAGCTGGAAAATGCTGGCGCCCGTGAAGCATGGCGACACGATCCAGGTGCACGCCACCGTGACTGACATCCGCCCCTCCAGCAAGCCGGACCGCGGGGCCGTCACCTTGGATCGCAAGATCCGAAATCAGTCCGGAGAGGACGTGCAGCAGATGATCGCCACACTACTGTATCGACGTCGCCCAGGATAATGTGAATCCGGTCGTCTGCCACACGGCAGACGACCGCTTTTCGTCATTCAGATCTCAAGCCGGCCGATCGGATGACGTCGCCCCACATCTTCGTTTCGTCTGCCAGCAGGGTTCCGAGCTCGCGCGGTCCTCCCGATAGCACGGTTACGCCTCGCTCCTTCATTTTCGCGCGTAGTGCTGGGTCTTCCAGGGCGACGCGGAGCGCTGCAGCGAGCCTCTCGACGATGGGCGACGGTGTGCCGGCTCGCACGAACAAGGCCTGCCAGAAGACGCTGCGGAAACCAGGCAGCAGACGCGCGACGGACGGCGCATCCGGGAACAGCGAGATCGGCTCTGCCGACGTCACCGCGAGAACACGGGCCGCCTTTTGCTCCACGACCGGGATGACGTCCTGAGGGGTCGCAAACGTGGCGTCTAGGCGACCGGCGATTATGTCGACGACCGCTGGCGCTGCGCCCCGATAGGGGATGTGAGCGAGTTGCACGCCAGCGCGACGGTTGAACATCTCAAGTATGAGATGATTGACGGATCCGTTGCCAGAACTGGCGACGTTCAGCTGCCCCGGCTTGGCCTTTGCGAGCGCAACGAACTCATCAAGCGTTTTTGCCGGCACGCCACTGCTGACCATCAGTACGAATGGCGACTCGCACATCAGGCCGACCGGCGAGAGCTCGTTCATCGGATCTTTTGGAGTCCAGCCCGGCTGCAATGTCGGATTAATCGCAAGGCTGGGTGTCCCCAAGAGTACAGTATAGCCATCTGGATCGGACTGAGCCACGGCGGTCGAAGCGACGCCTGTCGCGGCACCCGTCTTATTCTCGATAATGATCGGCTGGCCGAGATCGCGGCTCATCCTCTCGGCCACGAGCCGGGTCGTGACGTCGGTGAGGCCTCCAGCCGCATAGCCGACCACGAAACGGATCGGCCTGTCTGGGTAAGAGGCCTGGGCTGCTGCCGGCGCGACATGGACTGTCACAGCGTAAAGCAGACTCAAGAGCGCTGAAGCTCCACGTATACTTGTCATCCGCATGATATTCCTCCCCTTTCGTTTCCCGTTCTCAAAGACCCATTTCCTTCGCCACGACGTTCCTCAGAATGTCGCTGGTACCGCCACCGATCGGGCCCAGCCGGGTGTCGCGGAATATCCGCTGCATGTCCCCGGCGACGTATCCGCTGCCGGCAAAGATAGACATGCCCAAATCGGCCACTTTCCAGGCATTTTCCGCCGCCACCGTCTTGGCGATCGCCGTATCGGCCACGGCGTCGATGCCGGCGTCCAGCTTCGCGGCGGTACGAAAGGTCGTGGCACGGGCGGATTCCGTCAGCATCCTCATTTCGGCGAGACGATGTGCGATGACCTGATATTGGTGCAGAGACTTTCCGAAGGCCGAGCGCTCCATGGCGAACGACTTGGCAATCTCCACAACCTTTAATGCTTGTCCACCACTCGCGGCGGCGAGCACGATGCGTTCGAGATTGAGGCCACGCATCAACAGCTTCCAGCCCTTGTTTTCCTCACCGAGCAGGTTCCGCTTCGGCACGCGCACGTCGTCGAAGAAGACCTCGTTGATCAAGGTCGTCCTGCTTCCCAGAGGATCCAGGTTGCGAACTTCGATACCAGCGGATTTCGCATCGACGAGAAACATGCTGAGCCCGTGGCGTCCGGCTCCCGGATCGGTCTTGGCGCTCACCACCATGAGATCGGCCACATGGGCGTTGGTGATGAAAACTTTCTGACCGCGAATGACGTAGTCGTCGCCGTCGCGGATGGCCCGTGTCCTGATGCCGGCTGCGTCCGAACCGCCGGACGGTTCGGTATAGCAGATCGCCATCTTCACCTTACCTGCGATGATCTCCGGAATGTAGGCACGCTTATGCTCCTCGCTCGCGCCGTGGCGCAGTGCCGCCCCACCGTAGATCGTGGGCCCCAGATAGGCGGTCGAAAGCCCCTTGTGATAGTAGGCGAGAGCCTCGAGCAACACGACCAGGTCCATGAATGAGCAATTGGTGCCTCCATGTTCCTCCTCGAACGGAAGCGCAAACCAGCCGGCTCTGGCCAGTTCGAGATGCGCCTCATCCGGGTAAGCGGATCGCGCTTCATGATCGTCGATCGCAGAGGCGGGAAATATCCGCTCCAGAAGCCGAAGAACATTGTCCCTCATCAGCACCTGGTCGGTCGAAAATCCGAATGTATCGTATGGCATGACTAATCCTTCTTCAGCGCCGGTCACGGCCCAAGAGCAGCGTGCAATGCGACGACATGATGCCGCCCTCGCTATGGATGAGCGCGAGGTCGCGCTTTGCGACCTGACGAGCGCCACATTCACCACGCAGCTGCCGAACGGCCTCGATAACCCCGAACAAACCTCCCGCGGCGCCTGCGTGAGCGTGCGACAGCATCCCGCCGTGAGTATTGATGGGGAGCTTTGCGTCGAACGCGGCATGTCCTTCTGCAAAATGCAGGCCCGCCTCGCCGCGCCCGCAGAGGCCGACTTCCTCTGCCTCGATGATCGGCACGATGCTGAAACAATCGTACAGTTCGGCGAAATCGACATCGTCCGGACTCACGCCCGCCATGTCATATGCGATCTTGCTCGACACGGAAGCACCGAACTCCGTCAGGCTGGGAGCGGCGATGAGATGCTCATGCGTGTGGTGCTCACCAAGCCCGAACAGCCACGCCGGTGCCTTGCGTTGATCTTTCGCCAGATCCGGATGAGCAACGACGATCGCGCCGCCCGCATCCGAGATCAGACAGCAGTCGAGTACGCCAAGCGGATCGGATATCCGCTTGGCAGCGAGCACGTCCGAGACCTCGATGGGTGTACGCATATGAGCATTCGGGTGTAGCGCCGCGTGTCTGCGCGACTGCACCGCGACTGCTGCCATCTGCTCGGAGGTGATGCCATATTCATGCATGTAGCGATTGGCGACGAGGCCGTAGAGCGAGGGGATGAAGGCTCCGTAGGGAGCCTCGAAATAGGGATGGCCGACCGCGGCCAGTGCCGAGACCGCCTGATCGCGCGACAGACCGGTCGCTCTGTTCTCGCCGGCACAGATGAGAATGGCGCGTGCACGACCGGCCGCAATGGCGGCCGCCGCGTGCCCGATCATAGCCGCTGGCGACGCGCCCCCGACAACGATGGACGCGCACAGATTTGGCTTGAGGCCGAGATATTCAGCCAGGACTGATCCCAGCATGAAATACGGTTCGGTAAAGGAATAGGCCGTAAAAAGACCGTCGATATCCGCA
>JAPLPC010000556.1 GCA_026400425.1 Hyphomicrobiales bacterium
GGCGGCGATGACGCCGAGCGGCACCGCAACCAGGATCGACACGATCATCACGCTGATCGCAATGCTGATCGACGGCTCCATTCGCTGCGAGATCATCTTCAGCACCGGCACGTTGGAAATCAGCGATGTGCCGAGATCGCCATGCAGCAGGCGGCCGATCCAGGTGATGAACTGGACATACAGCGGCTCGTTCAGGCCGAGCGTCGTGCGGATGCGCTCGAGGGTTTCCGGTGTCGCATTGTCGCCGGCGATGATCGCGGCGGGATCGCCGGGCGTCAGTCGCAGCAGCAGGAATACGAACAGTGCGACCACCCCCATCACGGGAATGGCCGCCAGAATTCGGCGAATGAGATATCCGAGCATAACGTTGTCCTATTGGTCGTGTTGATCGAACGTAACTGGACCGTATCGGTCAACCGGAAACGTCGCAGGCGCACAGCAATTGATCTTGTTCATCGTCTGCCGTTGCAAACCGCCTCAACTCGAAACTTGATTGATCTTGCTGGAGCAAGTCCCGTGCCATTGGTGTCGTCACGGCGAAACTAGTCTGGTCGTCAGGTTCCGTTGGGGCCGGGTCTGTCTCCGACCGCCCATGTTGTTCCGGCTTGCGCGCCAACGTGGCTGCCCGGCACCAGGTCGGGCAGCACGGCAAAAGCATATATCCGGCGCGGCATCAATCGAGCGTGGCCAGCAATCCCGCCATCAGGCGCCCGCGATCGACCAGGCTCTGCGCGACAATGTACTCGTTGAGCGTGTGCATATCGGCGCCGTGAACACCGAGTCCGTCGAGCGTGGGAATACCCATGGCGCCGGTAAAGTTGCCGTCGGAGCCGCCGCCCTTGCTGCTATGGGTCAGTTCGGGCAGGCCGAGGCTTGCATTGATCGCCTTGGCTTTCTCGAACAGCGCCAGGGTGGCCGCGGAGGGTTCCCAGACCGGGCGCGTGACGCCCCGGGTGACCTTGAACTTCACGTCATTCTCGGTGCCCGACAGCGCGAGCATGCGCTCGACACCCTTGTCGAGATCTTCCTGGCGCTTCGCCATGCTGAGCGCTTCGCCGGTGCAGGACGAGGCGACGCAGTTGACCCATTGTCCGCCATGCACGATGCCGACGCTGAAGGTGCAATCCGGTCCGGTCATCTCGTCGATCTGCACGATCTTCTTGGCCATCTCGCGGATCGCCGAGCGGCCGTTCGACAGTGTGGCGCCGGAATGGCTGGGGCGGCCGATGGTTTCCAGATTGAAGCGGGCGATGGCGTAGCGGCCGGAGGTCACGCCGTTGTTGGTGCTGCCGGGTTCCGGCACCAGCACGTATTTGTTGCGGGCGGCTTCGGCTTCGATGATGTCGCGGGTGGAGGGCGTGCCGACCTCTTCATCCGGCGTGAATAGAACGGTGATCGGCAGCGGCGTGGTGTAGGAGATCCGCATCAGCTGGCGGATCGCTTCGAGCGAAAGATAATTGCCGCCCTTCATGTCGCAGATGGCAGGACCGTAACAGCGTTCGCCGTCGCGGCGCCATTGCAGTTTCTCGATGGTGCCGACCGGATGAACGGTGTCCATGTGGCCGGCGATGAGAATGCCGGGCTCACCGAATTTCGGGTGTGGAAAACGGGCGCGGATGCAGCCGCCGAATCCCTGACGTCCCGCTATGCGCTCGATGGACGCACCCATGATCTGCATGTCGCGCGCGGCGAGATCGAGCATGCTGTTGACGGCATTCGCATCCCAGGTGGGGCTTTCGCATTCGACCCAGACGCGCAGGCCTTGCAACATGTCTTCGAGATCGAAAGGAAGATCGGCGGGCTTCATCAAGTCGTTCCTCTGGGTGAGAATTTTCGTCGTCCATGACGGCGGCGACATCATGTGATCGTCGGGCGGTGACGTCGCGCGGGGCCACGATCGACTTAGCAGCAGCGAGATTGCCTTTGCAAATGAACCATGTGCATGGACGCATTCTTTACGAACAGTTTTATCAAACATGTTGCGATCGAGTCGATGCAGCGCGTCGAATTCACGATTGACCCGTGCGGCGCATGATGCAAGGCTTTGATGCCTAAATCATAAAGGCAATAGACGAAGCAGCCTAAAATTCTATCGCGCTGCACAATCGATCATCGATCGATGATGAGATTCCAGTCAGGAGAGCTTGAGTGTTTGATTTGATACGTCGGCAGCGTTCCGCGGCCGTCTCGAAATTTGCGCTGCCGGGTCTGGCAGTGGCCGTCGCCCTTGCGCTGCCGATGCCATCGTCGCCCGCGCTTGCAGCCGGTAAGACCATCACCGCAGTGATGCATTCCGATTTGCGCGTGCTCGATCCAATCATCACCACCGCCTACATCACCCGCGACCACGGTTATATGGTCTATGACACGCTGCTCGGCATGAACTCGAAATACGAGGTCAAGCCGCAGATGGCCGATTGGAAGGTGTCCGACGACAAGCTTGTCTATACCTTCACCTTGCGCGACGGCTTGCTGTGGCACGACGGCAAGCCCGTCACCGCTGAGGATTGCGTCGCGTCGCTGAAGCGCTGGGGCGCCCGCGACGGCATGGGCCAGAAGCTCATGGACTTCACCAAGAGCATCGAGGCGCCCGACGTCAAGACCATCGTGCTGACGTTGAAGGAACCCTACGGTCTAGTGCTCGAATCGATCGGTAAGCCGTCATCGGCCGTGCCGTTCATGATGCCGAAGCGCCTCGCCGAAACGCCGTCCGACAAGCCCATCTCCGAGCAAATCGGTTCAGGTCCGTTCAAATTCGTGCAGTCGGAATTCCAGCCGGGCGTCAAGGCGGTCTACGACAAGTTCAAGGAGTACAAGCCTCGCGCCGAGCCGACCGACTGGCAGGCCGGCGGCAAGGTGGTGAAGGTCGATCGCGTCGAATGGATCACCATGCCCGACGCGCAGACGGCGGTGAATGCGCTGCAGTCCGGCGACATCGATTTCATGGAGAACGGTCCATACGATCTGCTGCCGATCCTGTCGAAGGATCCGGAATTGAAGATCGAGGTGCTCAATCCGCTCGGCTTCCAGACCTTCGGTCGCATGAATTTCCTCAACCCGCCGTTCGACAATCCGAAGATTCGGCGTGCCGCATTTCTGGCGATGAGCCAGAAGCCGGTGCTCGATGCACTGGTCGGCGATCCCCAGTATTTCAAGGTCTGCGGCGCGGTGTTCGGTTGCGATACGCCCAATGCGAGCGATGTTGGCTCGGAAAGCTTGGTGAAGGGCAATGGTCTTGCCGAAGCCAAGAAGCTGCTCGCAGAAGCTGGGTATGACGGCACGCCGGTGGTCATCATGGCGCCGACCGACGTGACCACGTTGAAGGTGCAGCCGGTCGTCGCCGCGCAGCTGCTTCGCGATGCCGGTTTCAAGGTCGAGGTGCAGGCCACCGACTGGCAGACCGTTGTCAGCCGTCGCTCGAGCCAGAAGCCCGTGAAGGAGGGCGGCTGGAACATGTTCTTCTCCAACTGGGTTGGCGCCGACGTTCTCAACCCCATCAGCAATGTCGCGACCTCCGGCCGCGGCAAGAGCAATGGCGGCTGGTTCGGCTGGAGCGAAGACGCCCAGCTGGAAGAACTGCGTGACAAATATGCGCGCGCGACCACGCCGGACGAGCAGAAGAAGCTCGCCGTCGAGGTGCAGAAGGAAATCTACGACAAGGTCATCTACATCCCGCTCGGTGAATACAAGGTGCCAAGCATCTGGCGGACGTCGTTGACCGGCATGACGAAGGGCGCTGCTATTCCGATGTTCTGGAACGTCGAGAAGAACGATTGATCCGCTTCGCTTCAGTCGTCCGTGTGAAGTAACAGATGCCGGCCTGCGTGATCAGGCCGGCGTTTTTTTTGTTTCAGCGTAGGCGAGCGTAGGATAGCGCGCGCCGCCCCTCATGGTGAGGAGGCGCGCAGCGCCGTCTCGAACCATGAATTGGTAAGCTCCTAGTCTGCCACCATCCTTCGAGACGCGCGCAAGTGCGCGCTCGTTGGGATGAGGGCAGCGTTTGGTGGGGGCTTCCGGGGAGGAGCTCGCGAACGCTCCATGCAGCAGCCCCACACACCGCAGCCACACACCGCCCATCGTTGCGCGGATTGCCCTGCGCTGCGACCGCTTGAAACACCCAACGAAATCGCGATTGACGCGCATCGAGCTTGATGCAAGTCTTTGAAGTCTAAACGATAAAGACAAATTGCGATGCGCTCAAAATAAGATCGCTTTGCATAAGTAATCATCGGTCGATGATCATAATCCAGTCAGGAGAGA
>JAPLPC010000349.1 GCA_026400425.1 Hyphomicrobiales bacterium
CATGGCCCGCGCCATGGTGGCGTTCCTGGCCAGCCTGCTCGGCCATGTCCGTGGCGGGCTGCATTACGTGCTGATCGGCGCCATGTATCTGGTGTCCGGCATTTCCGGCTCCAAGGCCGCCGACATGGCCGCCGTGGCGCCGGTGCTGTTTCCGGAAATGAAGAAACGCGGCGCCAAGCCGGGCGATCTCGTCGCCCTGCTCTCGGCCACCGGCGCGCAGACCGAAACCATCCCGCCGAGCCTGGTGCTGATCACCATCGGTTCGGTCACCGGCGTGTCGATCTCGGCGCTGTTCACCGGCGGCTTGCTGCCCGGCGTGGTGCTGGCCATCACGCTCGGCGCGCTGGTGTGGTGGCGCTATCGCGGCGAGGATCTAAGCCACGTCAAGCGCGCCTCCGGCCGCGACATCGGCCGCGCCTTCGTCATCTCGGTTCCCGCGATCGCGCTGCCCTTCGTGATCCGCGCTGCGGTGGTCGAAGGCGTCGCCACCGCCACCGAAGTTTCCACCATCGGCATCGTCTATGCGGTGCTGGCCGGCCTCCTGATCTATCGCCAGTTCGACTGGAAGCGGCTGCGGCCGATGCTGGTGGACACCGCCTGTCTCTCGGGCGCCATCCTGCTGATCATCGGAACCGCCACCGGCATGGCCTGGGGCCTGACCCAGTCCGGCTTCTCGCGCTCGCTGGCGACCGCCATGACCGGCCTGCCGGGCGGCGGCGCCACCTTCATTGCGGTCTCCATCGTCGCCTTCATCATCCTCGGCAGCGTGCTGGAGGGCATCCCGGCGATCGTCCTGTTCGGCCCCCTGCTGTTCCCGATCGCCCGGCTGGTCGGCGTCCACGAGGTCCACTACGCAATGGTGGTCATTCTCGCCATGGGCATTGGCCTGTTCGCACCGCCATTCGGGGTCGGCTACTATGCTGCTTGTGCCATCGGACGTGTCGATCCGGCCGAAGGAATCAGGCCGATCCTCGGTTATCTGCTGGCGCTACTGGTCGGTCTGGTCATCGTCGCCATGTTTCCATGGATATCGATCGGATTTCTATAAATACAAACATATCCTGGCGTTATGGATGTGTTCTCAGGTTGTTTAGAGCTTTGCAGGACTCTGGATGTGATATGTTAGAATACCGCAGTATCTATCTGAGAAACAAACGAGAGTAGATCATGATACCGGATCAAGGCGCTTACACCGTCGGCCTCGACCAGAACGCTGCCAATTTCATCCCATTGTCGCCGCTCAGCTTCCTGAAGCGCAGTGCAGCGGTTTATCCGACCCTGACCAGCACCGTCTACGAAGGTCGCCACTTTACTTGGGGCGAGACCTATGAGCGCTGCCGGCGCTTCGCCTCCTACCTGACAGGTCGCGGCATCGGGCGCGGCGACACCGTGGCGGCGATGCTGCCGAACCTGCCGGCGATGAACGAAGCCCACTTCGCGGTTCCCATGGCCGGCGCCGTGCTCAATGCGCTGAACATTCGGCTCGACGCGGCATCGATCGCATTCCAGCTCGACCACGGCGGCGCCAAGCTGCTGCTGGTCGATCCCGAATTTTCGGCCGTGATCGCCGAGGCGCTCAGCCTGATGACGGGCCCAAAACCCTTCGTCATCGATGTCGATGACGCGACCTTTTCAGGCGGCAGCAGGATTGGCGAAATCGAATACGAGGCAGCTCTCGCGCAGGGCAGCCCTGATTTCACCTCCACCTTCCCGCTCGACGAATGGGACGCCATCGCGCTCGGCTACACGTCGGGCACCACGGGCAATCCCAAGGGCGTCGTCACCCATCACCGCGGCGCCTATCTCAACGCGGTGTCGAACATCCTGGCCGCCGGCCTCGGCCAGCACCCGGTCTATCTGTGGACGCTGCCGATGTTCCACTGCAACGGCTGGTGCTTCCCCTGGACCGTGGCGGCCAGCTCGGGCGTCAATGTCTGCCTGCGCAAGGTCGATCCGACCAAGATCTTCGCACTGATCAGGGAGCATGGCGTCACCCACATGTCGGGCGCGCCGATCGTCTACAACACGCTGATCAACGCACCGGACGCGCCGAGCTATGAGGGAGGCCCGCTGATCCAGGGTTCAATCGCCGGCGCACCGCCACCGATGGCGGTGCTGTCGGGGGCCGAGAAAATCGGCATCAAGCTGACGCATGTCTACGGGCTCACCGAGGTCTATGGCCCCGCTTCGGTCTGCGCCGAGCAGCCCGGCTGGGACGCCCTGCCCGCCGACGAACGCGCCAGTCTGAAGCGCCGCCAGGGCGTGCCGTATCATCTGCAGGAAAGCGTCACGGTGATCGATCCCGAGACCATGCAGGAAGTGCCGCGCGACGGCGAAACCATCGGCGAGGTCATGTTCCGGGGCAATATCGTCATGAAGGGCTACCTCAAGAACGAGAAAGCTACCAAAGAAGCGTTTGAGGGCGGCTGGTTCCACACCGGCGATCTCGGCGTGCTCGACGCGCAAGGCTATGTGACTATCAAGGACCGCTCCAAGGACATCATCATTTCCGGCGGCGAGAACATCTCGTCGGTGGAAGTCGAGGATGTGCTGTACAAGCACCCGGCCGTGCTGTTCGCAGCGGTGGTGGCGAAGCCCGATACGAAATGGGGTGAAGTGCCGTGCGCCTTCGTCGAGTTGAAGGTGAATGCGACGGCGACTGAGGCGGACATCATCGCGTTCTGCCGCAGCCACATGCCGGGCTTCAAGACGCCGAAGGCGGTGGTGTTCGGGGCCATCCCGAAGACCTCGACCGGCAAGATCCAGAAATTCCTTCTGCGCGATCAAGTGAAATCGACGGGGTCGTTTAACGCGTAACCCCCACTCCGCCCTTATCCTGATGAGCCGCGCAGCGGCGTCTCGAAGGATGGGCCACAGGCGCCCCACAGGCCAGCTCATGGTTAGAGACGCGCTCGTCGCCATGAGGGCCTGAGCGGGGTTAACCGATCTGCAGCCGCATGCCGTCATAGCCTGGCACCACGCCGTCTGGCAGCATTGGCTGCACGGCTTCGTAGTCCACGTCCGCGGTCATGTTGGTGATCACCGTGCGCCGCGGCTTGAAGCGGTCGCGCCACATGAGGGCGTCGTTGATGCTGAAATGGCTGGGATGCTGGGTGTAGCGCAGCCCGTCCACGATCCAGAGATCGAGGCCCTGCAGCGCCAGCCAGCTCCCCTCTGGGATATCGTTGAGATCGGGCGAATAGGCGGCGTCGTCGATGCGATAGCCGAGTGCGGGGATGTTGCCGTGCTGGACCAGGAACGGCTCCAGCGTGAGGTCGCCGCCCTTCCCGCTGATGGTGCGGCTTTCGCCGGCCTCGATGCTCAGGCGATCGAGGATCGGCGGATAGTCGCTGCCAACAGGCGACTGGAAACAGTAGCCGAACCGCAGCATGATGTCGGTCGCCGTTGCGGCATTCATATAGACGGGAATCCGCTTGCGGCGCTTCAACACCACGGAGCGCAGATCGTCCATCCCATGGGTCTGGTCGGCATGTTCATGGGTCAGGAACACCGCGTCGATGTCGTCGACATTGGCGTCGATCAGTTGCTCGCGCAGGTCCGGCGAGGTGTCGATGATGCGGA
>JAPLPC010000338.1 GCA_026400425.1 Hyphomicrobiales bacterium
GAAGGACCTCGCCGCCGCGCAGGCGATGCTGGACGAGGAGCACTACGGGCTTGAGAAGGTCAAGGATCGCATCGTCGAGTATCTCGCCGTGCAGTCGCGCGCCAACAAGCTGACCGGTCCGATCCTCTGCCTGGTCGGTCCTCCCGGCGTCGGCAAGACCTCGCTCGGCAAGTCGATCGCGAAGGCGACCGGACGTGAGTTCGTGCGCGTGTCGCTCGGCGGCGTGCGCGACGAAGCGGAGATCCGCGGTCATCGCCGGACCTATATCGGGTCGATGCCCGGCAAGATCATCCAGTCGATGCGCAAGGCCAAGACCTCGAACCCGCTGTTCCTGCTGGACGAGATCGACAAGATGGGCGCCGACTTCCGCGGCGATCCGTCGTCCGCGCTGCTCGAGGTGCTCGACCCCGAACAGAACGGCACCTTCGCCGATCACTATCTCGAAGTGGACTACGATCTGTCCAACGTGATGTTCATCACCACGGCGAACACCCTGAACATTCCGGGGCCGCTGATGGACCGCATGGAGCTGATCCGGATCGCCGGTTACACCGAGACGGAGAAGGTCGAGATCGCCCGCAAGCACTTGATCCCGGCCGCGCTCGCCAAGCACGGTCTGGACACCAAGGAATGGTCGATCGACGACGACGCACTGTTGCTGCTGATCCGCCGCTACACCCGCGAAGCGGGCGTGCGTAACCTCGAGCGCGAAATCTCCACGCTGGCCCGCAAGGCCGTCAAGGAGCTGATGCTCTCGAAGAAGAAGGTGGTGAAGGTCACCGCGAAGACGCTGGAAGAGTTCTCGGGCGTGGCGAAGTATCGCTATGGCGAAATCGAGAGCGACGACCAGGTCGGCGTGGTCACGGGTCTGGCCTGGACGGATGTCGGCGGTGAGCTGCTCACCATCGAAGGCGTCATGATGCCCGGCAAGGGCCGCATGACCGTCACCGGCAATCTGCGCGACGTGATGAAGGAATCGATCTCGGCGGCGGCGTCCTATGTCCGCTCGCGCGCGATCACCTTCGGGATCGAACCGCCGTTGTTCGAGCGACGCGACATCCACGTTCACGTGCCCGAAGGTGCAACGCCGAAGGACGGTCCGTCCGCCGGCGTGGCGATGGCCACGACGATCGTGTCTGTCCTCACGAGCATTCCGATCCGGCGCGATGTCGCCATGACCGGCGAGATCACGCTGCGGGGCCGTGTGCTGCCGATCGGTGGATTGAAGGAGAAGTTGCTGGCGGCGGCCCGCGGCGGCATCAAGACGGTCTTGATCCCCGAGGACAATGCCAAGGACCTCACCGAGATCCCGGACTCCATCAAGGGCGGCTTGAACATCATCCCGGTCGCCCGGATGGACGAGGTGATCAAGAACGCGCTGGTGCGCCAGCCGGTGGCGATCGACTGGGAAGAAGACACCAAGCTGCCGGTCAAGGCCGACGGCGACGAAGCGGCCGGTGGCCTCACGGCGCACTGATCGCGGATCGATCAAACGACATCAGCGGCGTCCCTCGGGGCGCCGCTTTTGTTTTTTGGAGCGACAGCGTGGCGTGATGACGGGAGCTTGATCGGACCATGCCTGACGTTGCGCAGCTTGCGGTGATAGGCTCGGGCATGACGAGGTTACCATGATGAGAGCGCTCATCCTGACAGCATTGATGGCGATGACGGCCACCGCGGCCTTGGGCGAGCGGCTCGACAGGCGCTTCGGCGCCGAACGCGAACGCGGCTATCGCGCCGAGCGCGAATTCGAGAGAGGGGATACCGGCTTCCGGAACAAGGACCGCGCCAATTTTCTCGGCGCCAAATCCTCGGAGCAGCCGAACCCCGAATGGCCCCGGCAGGACTTGCAGGCACCGGCTGCCATTGGACTGCAGCGGTAGTCAAAGCGCTCCTCGGAGCGGTAGGGCGGGTATGTCACCGCGCTGCGGACAGGCCAATGGATCGCGCGATGGACGAGGAAAACAGATCCAGGAAAATGGTAGGCGGCGACGGATTCGAACCGCCGACCCTCTCGGTGTAAACGAGATGCTCTAACCAGCTGAGCTAGCCGCCCAAGGCGCGTCGATGGCGGACGCCCATTGCAGACGTCCACGCGCCTATTTAGCGCCAGCGCTCCGGAACGGCAAGCCGTCCGGGCATGGCAAGCCGTGCAAACGACAAGTCATCCAGACGACAGCCTATGCAAGGACGCCAAGGTCGTCTCCGCCGATCACTGCTCCATGCCCTTGGCGATCTCGATGCCCTCGTTCAGCAGCGCCATGCGCAGCAGATTGAAGGTCGTTCGCGACCGGCTCGTATTCGCCAACTGCAAGGCATGCAGCATGGTCAGGATGAGGTCGTCGGCGTCTTTCCCGCCTTGGATCACTTTCAAATGACACTCTTTCATCGGTCAAGCTCTCTGGCGCGAGGCATAAGCCGGGGCGAATACGGCGTGGGATATCGCCACCTTATTCCGCACCCGCGCATGACATTGGTCATTGACATGGAACAACACTGCGATGGTCGACTCCCCGTCGACCATCATCGGCAGGCCGAGCGGTTCGATCTCGAAACCGAAGCCCTGCAGGATCGGAATCCGCAGCGGATTGATCACGGAGGTGAAACCCGACAGGCCCTCCATCATCCCGTATTCCTGGATCGCGGCGAGCAATTCGAAATAGTGCAGGCTGCGGCGCTGCGATTTGCGCATGGCGAATCGGGTCAATTCGAGCACGTCGCTGCGCTGGATGACGGCGCCCTGCACCAGATGGGCGAATTGCTCGCTGAGCATATGCGGCAGCACGGTCGGATAGAGGCGATAGCCGCCAGCGACCGTGCCGGTGTCATCCGCGGCGACGAGATAGACCGCGGCATCGTTGTCGTACTGGTCGCGCTCATGGACGCCGTCGATGTCGAAATCGGTCCAGCCGCGGTCCTGCACGAAAATCTCGTGGCGAAGCCGGAATTGCTTGTCGAGGAGATCGCGATGAAATTTTGCGTTGTCGCTGTTGATGATCTCGATCATGAAAATCGCTCCACGCTGCGTTGCGTGGATCATTTTCATGAGTGGGAAAGTCGCGACATTCCGCGGGCTTGGGATTGACAAACGCCAATTCAGAAGCTCAGCAAGCCTTGCTAGAAGGTGAGCAGGCCCTGCTTGATCGCTTCGGCCACGGCCTGTGCGCGCGTATGGGCATTGAGCTTGTGCATGGCCGCCGTGACCGTCTTGTTCACGGTGTCTTCGGAAATGCTCAGGATCACGCTCGTATCCCAGGCGGTCTTGCCGGCCGCGACCCATCCTATCACTTCGCGTTCCCGCGCGCTGAGCAGAGCCGGTTTGGACTGTTCGCGCGAGCGCAGGATGGCGAAGCGATTGAACGCATACATGGTCACGAGTTCGATCGCGGAATTAGCTTCCGGCGTGCGCTCGACGTCGTGGCCGGCGAGCGACAGCCCGGCCTGATAGCCGTTCATGCCATGCACCGGCGCGCAGAGGCCATAGCGCAGGTCGTAATCCTGCGCAGCAACCTCCATCACGCGGCGCGAGGCGGCGCTCACGGCGTCGAGTGGGATGTCCGACCACGCGAACATCTCGGCCTGGCGCCGAATGCGCGGGGCCACGGGATCATGGGCGTAGAAATTGGAGTTGCGATACTGTTCGGCCCAGCCCTTCGGCCACGCCCGCCACAGAACGCGTTCCTCGAATGGCTGATGGCTTCCTGCCTGTGTCAGGAAACAGACGTTGCCGTAGCCGTACGACGCTGCCGTGCGGGTGATGACGTCGCCGATGGCGGCAGCAGACTGCGCCGTGCCGATTCGTTCGATCGCTGACAGCGCATCCTGGAAGTATCTTCCCC
>JAPLPC010000305.1:0-2871 GCA_026400425.1 Hyphomicrobiales bacterium
GTGGGGCGCCCCACGTGACGTCGAGCGTGGGGAGAGACCCCACCCGTCACTCGCCCTGACGAAGCTTCGCTTCGTCAGGCTCGTGCCACCCTCCCCATTCGCTTCGCTCCGGGGAGGGAAAAGAGGAGCGTCGCGGCTGTCTGACATGTAGAGGAAGCGACGTGCCTCTTCTCCCTCTCCCGCCCTTGCGGGAGAGGGGACACTGCTGGCGGTGTGTAACTCACAAGAACCGCTCAGGCACCGCTGTGCTCGGCAACGAGACGCCTACACCCTCACCATCCGCTTGCCCCGGTTCTCCCCGGCCAGCAATCCGATCAGCGCCTGCGGGGTGTTCTCCAGCCCCTCGATCACGTCTTCCAGCACCTTGATCTGGCCGGACGATACCCAGCCTTGCAGGTCGGCCAGGGCCTGATCGCGTTGCTTCATGAAGTCCATCACGATGAAACCCTGCATGGTGAGGCGCTTCACCACGATCAGACCGGGCACGCCGCGCGGGCCGGTGGCGGAGGGGGCGCCGTCATATTGCGAGATGGCGCCACAGCAGGCGATGCGGCCGTTGAGATTCATCTGGGGCAGGCAGGCTTCGAGAATGTCACCGCCGACATTGTCGAAATAGACGTCGATGCCATCGGGCGCTGCCGCCTTCAGGGCCTTGAACACGGCGCCGTCCTTGTAGTCGACCGCAGCATCGAAACCGAGTTCCGACGTCAGCCACGCGCATTTGTCGGCGCCGCCGGCGATGCCGACCACGCGGCAGCCTTTCAGCTTGGCGATCTGGCCGACGATGGAGCCGACCGAGCCGGCGGCGGCAGAGACGACCACCGTTTCGCCCTTCTTCGGCTTGCCCACATGCAGCAGACCGAAATAGGCAGTCAGGCCGGCAATGCCGTAGATCGACAGCAGATGCGTCAGCGGCTCCATCCGCGGCATCTTGGTCAGTTGCTTCGCCGGCACGGCGGCATAATCCTGCCAGCCGGTGTCGCCGAACACGATGTCGCCGGGCTTCAGCGTGTCGGATTTCGACGACACCACTTCGGCAATGCCGCCGCCGGCCATCACGCTATTGGTTTCCACCGCCGCACGATAGGTGGCGCCGTGCATCCAGGCGCGGTTGGCGGCATCCAGCGAGATGTAGCGCACCCGCAGCAACGCCTCGCCATCCTTCGGCTCGGGCATGCTGGCATCGGTCAGCTTGAAATGCTCGGGGCCGAGTTTGCCGGCGGGCTTTTCGATCAGCAATACCTGGCGATTGATGGTGTCGGTCATGTCATGCCTCCCGTTGCTCTTGTTTGGCGGCAGGCTACGCGGCAAGGCGATGACGGGCAACCTCTGCACCGCTCGGCGGATGCCTCAGAAAAACTGCAGATCCTCGGACTTGCCGCCGCGCAGCACCGTCGCATATTCGATGGCCACGAACAGCCCGCCGGCCACATAGACCTTGCGAGGCACGGCACGGGCCAGTTGCTGGCTCAGCTTCACCGCGTCCTCCATCGCATTGGCCACATGGATGCGTGCGGTGGCGTGTGCCTTTCGCGCGGCGGCCCCGACGATCCGCGCATCGGCGCCCTTGTGATGCGCGCGGGTGCAGACGATGGCGTCGAAATGCGGCGCCAGATGCCGGGCGATCTCATCGACGTTCTTGTCGGCGGAGACACCGAGCACCAGCACCCAGTTATCCGGTCCGTGCACCGTGTGCAGCCCGCGCAGCGCCTGCATCACGCCGTCGGGCGTGTGGCCGACATCGATCACGGTGAGCGGATCGCGCTGGATCACCTCCAGGCGGCCGGGCCATCGGGTCTCGCGCAGGCCGGTGCGAATGGCGTGATCGACTTGCGTCGCTTCCGCATCCGGATGCATGCGTTGCATCCACAGCAGGAACAGCGCCGCCGCGATGGCGGCATTGTTGAGCTGGTATCGGCCTTGCAGCGTAATTTCGAGACCGCGCAGATTGGTGTCGCGGACGCGGCAGTTGAAATTCTGCGCCTTGGCAGAGGTCACCACATTATTGATGACGATGGCTTCGCCCACATGCAGGCCTGTCACATGCCGGCTGCGATTATACTCGGTGAGATGCGCGCGCAGCGGCAGGCAGTTCTCGCCATAGATCACGGTGCCACCATTCGCGCAGGCATCGCTCTTGTCGGACGCGATCAGCGCCAGCGAATTGCCGAGCAGGGCGGTGTGTTCGAGATCGACCGAGGTGACGCAAGTCAGTGTCGCGCCGATCAGTCGCACGGGATCGTAGCGGCCACCGATGCCCGCCTCGAACACCGCGAGATCGCAGCCGGTCTCCTGAAAATACAGGCAGGCCAGCGCGAATTGCGCTTCGAAGGCGCCGTAGGTCTCGGTGACGCCATGGTGTCCGAGGTCGGTGATCGCGGTGGCGACGCGCAGCACCAAGGCGTCGAGCAGTTCGTCATCGACGGGTTCGCCGTCGATCTGGAAGCGCTCGTTGAAGCGGTACAGATGCGGCGAGGTGAACAGCCCGGTGCGCAGGCCGAAGGCACGGCCAATCGACGCGCAAAAGGCCGCGGTGGAGCCTTTGCCGTTCGAGCCGGTGATGACGATCGAATGCTGCTGCAGGCGCGCCCGATCGATGCACAGCGCATCCAGCAGCAGCGCAAGCCGCGCGAGGCCGATGCCGCCGGTGCCGTATTTGGGAAGGTTAAACACCGATCAGGCCAAGCGACGTAAAGGTGTGACGCCAGATACGCAGGATGAGGTCCGCGCGGCCGGCGTCTTCGAGAAAGCGGATCGAGGGATTGGCATTGACTTCGATGACACGGAGCGGCCCAGTATCAACGTACACATGCGTGAACAGATCGACGGCGCCGGCGCGCAGACCGAGCGCTCTCATGGCTTGTCGCGCAG
>JAPLPC010000305.1:2878-4121 GCA_026400425.1 Hyphomicrobiales bacterium
GGGCTCCTCGAAAGCCATTCGACCGCCAGCGCTGAGATTGTGGCGACCGAATAGATAGACGTGTTCGCCCCGTTCCGGAATGTCGTCCAAATTACCCAGCAGCGAATCGATCGGCGCCGCCGAGACGCCGTGCGCCTCCATCTGCGGGAGACGTTTCGCGAGCAGTTTACGCACGGACGTTCTGCCGTCGCCCACTAAAGCCGGGACCGCCTTAGATACGCAGTAGATGATCTCGTCGTCGAGCACGAAGACGCGGTATTCGCTACCGAGCTGAACCGGCTGGATCAGGATCGCATCATAGTGTCGCTCGACGCTCGCCAGATATCGCGTGAGATCGTCGGAGCTGCTCACGATCTGCGCGAAGTCACCACGCGATCCGTTCAGCGGCTTGATAAAGGCATGCTCGTCGAGGCCTTGGAAGTAGGCGAAGGCATCCTCGCGCTCATGCCCCGGAGGCCGATACATGCGATGGCGGTCATGCAGAAAGAAATAGTTGCCGCCGAGCGTGGCGATTCCGGCGCGGGCCATCAGCACATTGGCCATGTGCTTGTCATTGGCCAGGGTCGCCGCCGTCGCCGTGTTTTGCGGGAAGAACGAGCCGCGGCCGGCGCCGAACACCGCGCTTTTGCCGGCGCCCGTAATCTCGAAGATCAGCCCGCTGCCGCCATCCAGATCGGCAAAGCCCAATCCCAGTTCGCTTGCGGCATAGGCGGCATACGTCTGGTCGGGGTAATAGACCGGTTTGCCGGCCCGAATGGCGCGAAATGGGGTCATGAGGTCATGCGCCGGTGGTTGAACGTGGAAGCTGCTCCAAGCGACTTCCCTAAGGAGGGGCAAATTACCGGAATAGAAGCGTTCAATCCAGCGTGGCTGGCTTGGGATCAGACCGAGAACAATTGGAGGGATATGTGCTGGATCAACTTCCGCCCCCGCTGGCCGGTAACCTGGTTTGCAAATTTGTGACCTGCCTCAGTCAATCCGCAATTGCACTTCATGGCATCATTGAATAGATACTATTCGCATCTGCGAGAACCCAATTTAGCCAAGTGCCGCAAGGGTTTCCCTGCATCTGACGCGGCTCGGAATGTAAACGTTCTAAGCTAAGCCCGCACCGGAAAATCATATCCCATGAGCGCCTTTCACCGCGAAACCGTGACCTCCGTCCAGCCTTGGACCGACACGCTGTTCTCCTTCCGGGCCACGCGCGACACCTCGTTCCGCTTCCAGAATGGCCAGTTCGCCA
>JAPLPC010000532.1 GCA_026400425.1 Hyphomicrobiales bacterium
TCACCGCGAGCGCGTGCCCGCGCGCAACGATATCGGCAAGGCGCATCTCCTCTTCCACGAGACAGGTCAGGATATCGTCCAGAACCTCGTAGGGCGGCAGCGAGTCCTGGTCGGTCTGGTTTTCGCGCAGCTCGGCGGTGGGCGGACGGATGATGATGTTGTTCGGGATCACCTCGCCATCCGGCCCCATGGCGCCATCGGGCTTCCATGCGTTGCGCAAGGTGGAGATGCGGAACACCTGGGTCTTGTAGAGATCCTTGATCGGATTGAAGCCGCCATTCATGTCGCCATACAGCGTGGCATAGCCGACCGACATTTCCGACTTGTTGCCGGTGGTGACCACCATGGCGCCGGTCTTGTTGGAGACCGCCATCAAGAGCGTGCCGCGGGTGCGCGCCTGCAGGTTCTCTTCGGTGATGTCGCGCTCGTAACCCTTGAAGGTGTCGGCGAGAATGCGCTCGAAGCCGTTGACGGCTTCCGCGATCGGGAGGATTTCGTAGCGAAAGCCGAGCGCCCTGGCGAGCTTGTCGGCATCGTCGAGCGAGACCTGAGCGGTATAGCGGAACGGCAGCATGATGCCGCGCACGCGATCGGCGCCGAGCGCATCCACGGCGATGGCAGCACACAGCGCGCTGTCGATGCCGCCGGAGATGCCCATCAGCACGCCGGGAAAACCGTTCTTGTTGACGTAGTCGCGCAGCCCGAGCACGCAGGCGGCATAATCGCCCTCGTCGCCTTCCGGCAGCTTAGCGATCGGGCCGCTGCAGCGCCACGCGCCGTTCGCTTTCTCGAAACTGATGGTGGTGATGGCCTCGGCAAATGACGGCAACTGCACGGCGAGCGAACGATCAGCATTCAGCACGAAGCTGGCGCCGTCGAACACCAGTTCGTCCTGGCCGCCGACCTGATTGAGATAGACCAGCGGCAGATGGCTTTCGGTGACGCGGGCGACCTGCACTGACAAACGCAGATCGTTCTTGCCACGGGCATAGGGCGAGCCGTTCGGCACGATCAGAATTTCGGCGCCGGTCTCGGCGAGCGTTTCGACCACGTCCTCGTAATCAGCGGATTCTTCCATCCAGGTGTCTTCGCAGATCGGCACGCCGACGCGCAGGCCGCGGATGGTGACGGGTCCCGACACCGAGCCGCGGGCGAACACGCGCTTCTCGTCGAACACGCCGTAATTCGGCAGATTGACCTTGAAGCGGATCGCACTGATGCGGCCGCCATCGAGCAGCGCGCAGGCATTGTAGAGTTTGCCGCCATCGACCCAGGGCGTGCCGACCAGCAGCGCCGGGCCGCCGGAGGCGGTCTGGCGCGCCAGCGTTTCGATCGCGGCCCGGCAGGCGGCCTGGAAGGCCGGCTTGAGCACCAGGTCTTCCGGCGGATAGCCGGCGATGAACAGTTCGGGGAAGACGACGAGGTCGGCGCCCTGCGCGGCCGCCTGTTCGCGAGCGCGACGCACCTTCTCGGCATTGCCGGCGATGTCGCCGACCGTCGAGTTGAGCGGTGCGCAGCAGATGGCCAGTTTGTCGGCGGGA
>JAPLPC010000597.1 GCA_026400425.1 Hyphomicrobiales bacterium
CTCGGGTCCGCACGTTTCTCGACATCGCAATGTGCATGACGCTGGCCGAGTGCCCTGCCCCTCACCCCAACCCTCTCCCCGCCTAGCGAAGCTTTGCTTCGCGGGAATGCGGGGAGAGGTTAAGATCATCGCGTCGTTGCGTCTACCAGCTCGCCGTGGCCTTCATGGTCGGCGCGCCCTTGTCGTTGGCGGTCCAGAGCTCGAGCCCGTCGGCGGTGTCGTTCGCATTCACGGTGAAATCAGCGCCGTCGAACAGCGGCGACACGCCGCGATAGGCGAACTTTGCCGGTGCATTGCCTTTCAGCTTCGCCGCAAATTCTACCAGCAGCGCGGCCTGTAGCGGGCCGTGGAAGACGAGGCCGGGATAGAACTCGACCTTGGTGACATAATCGCGGTCGTAATGGATGCGGTGGCCGTTGAAGGTCAGCGCGCTGTAACGGAACAGCAGCACGGGATCGGCGAAATGCGTCTCCTGATGCTGGGCGCTCGGCACGTCCTTGGGGGCCGGGGCCGCCGGCGTCATGCTGGTCGGCATGGCGCGATAAACGATGTCCTGGCGCTCGCGGATGGCAACGCCGCGCGGCGTGGTGATGACGTGTTCGACATTGACGAAGCACAAAGTGCCGGTGGAGCCGGTCTTCACATTGACGTCGAGGATTTTCGACGACCGCGTCACGGCATCGCCGACCTGCAGCGGCGCGATGAACTGGACTTCGCCACCGGCCCACATGCGGCGCGGCAGCGGCACCGGCGGCAGGAAGCCGCCGCGGGCGGGATGGCCGTCGGGGCCGAGCTTGTCCATCGCCGCCACCGGCTGCGCCAGGCACCAATGCGTCGTGAACGGCGCGGCATCGCCGGCGGCGGGCGTGCCGATGTCGAGAAACAGCGTGGCGCGCAGGCCCTTCACGAGCTGTGCCGTGATGATGTCCGACTGCTCGTCGGTGCGGCCGATCCACTGCTTGAGATGATCGATGTCGAGTCCGTCGGTCATGTCCGCTCCTTATGTCTGGACCTGGCCGATGCCCGGCACCGCGCCATAGCTGCGATCGTCATTCATCCAGATCGCGCCGGGGGCGGGATAGGCGACCGGGCCGTTCGGCGTGTCCACGGTGATGCGGCGCAGATGCGGATGCTTCGACAGATCGGCCATCGTGTTCACCTCGGCGAATGCGATGTCGGCATCGCTGAGGCGCTTCAGCAGTTCCTCGCGGCTCAGTGAGCCGAAGATGTCGCCGACCACCTTGTCGGTGTAGTCGCGATTGTGGACGCGGGTGACGTTGTCGACCATCTGCGCGTCGACCGCGAGATCGGCATTGCCAAGCACCTTGGCGCACAGGATCTTCCATTCGCGCTCGCTCTGGATCGAGATCAGGATGCCCTTGCCGTCCTGCGAGTTGAACACGCCGTAAGGCGCGATCGAGGGATGCGCCAAACCCATGCGCTTCGGCTCCTTGCCGTTCTCGGCATTGAGCAGCGGCACGGTCAGCCAGTCGGCCATCACGTCGAACATCGAGATGCGGATATCGGCGCCTTCGCCCGAAATGCTGCGCCCGATCAGCGCCTCGAGGATCGCCGCATGGGCCGCGGCACCGGTGGCGACATCGACGATGGACACGCCGACGCGCGATGGGCCTTCGGGGCCGCCGGTGATGGAGGCGAGCCCGCTCTCGGCCTGGATCAGGAGGTCATAGGCCTTGCGATGCGCATAGGGGCCGGTGTCGCCATAGCCGGTGATGGTGGCGCAGATCAGCCGCGGATAATCCTTGCGCAGGCGCTCCAGCGTGAAGCCGAGCTTGTCCATCGAGCCGGGCTTGAGGTTCTGGATCAGCACATCGGCATTGGCGATCAGCTCTTCGAGCTGCTTGCGGCCCGCCGGCGTGGAGAGATCGACGACGGCGGAATCCTTGCCGCGATTGAGCCAGACGAAATAGCTGCTCTGGCCTTTCGCCGCGCCATCATAGCCGCGCGCGAAATCGCCCTCGGGGCGCTCGATCTTGATGACGTGAGCGCCGGCATCCGCCAGCCGCGAACTGCAATACGGCGCCGCCACGGCCTGTTCGACAGCGACGACGGTGAGGCCTTTGAGCGGAAGCATGTGGTTTCCCCAAAACTATCAGCCGTCATTGCGAGGAGCCCTTGCGACGAAGCAATCCAGTCCTTCCCGAATGTGAAGAACTGGATTGCCGCGTCGCTTCGCTCCTCGCAATGACGACCGAGGAGACGGCGCTGTTGGTCAGATCAGTACGACCTTGGCATGCCCAAGACGTGCTCGGCCACGAACGAGAGGATCAAATTCGTCGAGATCGGCGCCACCTGATACAGCCGGGTCTCGCGGAATTTGCGCTCGACGTCGTATTCTTCGGCGAAGCCGAAACCGCCGAAGGTCTGGATACAGGCATTGGCCGCCTCGAACGACGCGTCGGCCGCCAGCATTTTGGCCATGTTGGCTTCGGCGCCGCATTCCATGCCGGCTTCATATTTGCGGATCGCTTCCTTCACCATCAGCTCGGCCGCGCGCATATTGGCGTAGGCCTTGGCGATCGGGAACTGGATGCCCTGGTTCTGGCCGATCGGCCGGCCGAACACCTGGCGCTCCTTGGCATAGGCGGAGGCCTTGGCGATGAACCACTTGGCATCGCCGACGCATTCGGCGGCGATCAGGATGCGCTCGGCATTCATGCCGGACAGGATGTAACGGAAACCCTTGCCCTCTTCGCCGATCAGATTCTCTTTCGGCACCTTCATGTCGGTGAAGAACACTTCGGTGGTGGCGTGGTTCATCATGGTGCGGATCGGGCGGATTTCGAGGCCGTTCTGCTTGGCATCCTTCATGTCCACCAGAAACACCGACAAACCGTCGGTGCGCTTCGCGGCCTGGTCCTTCGGCGTGGTGCGTGCCAGCAGCAGCATGAGGTCGGAATATTCGGCGCGGCTGGTCCAGATCTTCTGGCCGTTGACGATGTAGTCGCCGTTGTCGTCCTTCTTCGCCACCGTCTTCAGTGACGAGGTGTCGGTGCCCGAGGTCGGCTCGGTGACGCCAAAGGCCTGCAGGCGCACTTCGCCGCTGGCGATCTTCGGCAGCCACTGCGCCTTCTGCGCGTCGCTGCCATGACGCAGCACCGTGCCCATCGTATACATCTGGGCATGGCAGCCGCCGCCGTTGCCGCCGGCGCGCTGGATCTCTTCCAGGATCGCCGCCGCCGCCGAGAGCTTGAGGCCGGCGCCGCCATACTCCTCGGGGATCAACACCGAGAGGTAGCCGGCTTCCGTCAGCGCGTCGACGAAGGCCTTCGGATAGGCCATCTCGCGATCGAGCTTGAGCCAGTATTCGCCGGGAAACTGCGCACACAGTTTGGCGACGGCGTCGCGGATGTCAGCATATTCGTCCGCTTCGGCGGCAGCATGTTTCGTCAAGGAACTGGCTTCTCTTCTCGAGGGGAAATTGGATCATCCCGGCCACGAGATCTTCGGCGTCAGGTGATCCTGACCGGCAGATGCTCGTAGCCTTTGACGAAGCTCGAATACACGCGCTTGGGTTCCCCCACAACTTCGATGTTTTCGAACCGTTTCAGTATTTCCTCCCAAACGATCTTCAATTGCAACTCCGCCAGGCGCATGCCGACGCAGCGGTGTATGCCGAAACCGAATGACAGATGGATCTTCGGCCGCTTGCGGTCGATGATGAATTCGTTCGGCCGCTCGATCACCTCGTCGTCGCGGTTGCCGGAGACATACCACATGACCACGCGGTCGCCCTTCTTGATGTCCTTTCCGCCCAGATTGGTATCCTGCAATGCTGTCCGACGCATATGCGCCAGCGGCGTCTGCCAGCGGATCACTTCCGGCACCATGGTCTCGATCAGCGCCGGGTTGTCGCGGAGCTTCTGATACTGGTCGGGATTCTCGTGCAGCGCGAGCACCGAGCCGGTCATCGTATTGCGGGTGGTATCGTTGCCGCCGACGATCAGCAGGATCATGTTGCCCATCAGATTGTCCTGATCCATGAACCGGGTGGCATCGCTATGTGCCATCATGGAAATCAGGTCATTCCGCGGTTCGGAATTCACCCGCTCATTCCAGAGCGTCTGGAAGAAATTGAAACACTCGCCCATCTCGCGGCGGCGCTCGTCTTCCGAGGACACGATGCCGCTCTTGGGCAGCGCGGTGGCCACGTCCGACCAGCGCGTCAGCTTGCGGCGCTGCTCGAACGGAAAGTCGAACAGCGTCGCCAGCATCTGCGTGGTCAGTTCGATCGAGACGCGATCGACCCAGTCGAAGGTCTCGTTGCGCGGCAGGGCGTCCAGCACGCGGCCGGTGCGCTCGCGGATCAGCTTGGCCAGCTCGTCGAGATGATCGGGCGTGAACATCGGCGTCACGGTCTTGCGCTGTGGCGTGTGCTTCGGCTCGTCCATGGAGATGAAGCTCGGCCAGCTATAGCCCTCCGGCTCGTCGCGGATGCCGATGCCGCCGAGCTTGCTGTCCGACGAGAATATCCCGTGGCTGGTATCGACCTTCATGATGTCGTTGTATTTGGTCACCGACCAGTAAGGCTCGATCGGCGCGCTGGTGCAGTAATGCACGGGCTCCTCCGCGCGCAGCCGCTCGAAGAACGGCCATAGCGTATCGGTGGCGAACAGTTTTGGCGCGCCGGGATGGAAATCCTTCAGCGGCATCGAATAAGCGAGCTCGCGCGCGATGCGCTGGGTCTCGGCTTTGTCGGGAGTCGTCGTGCCGTGCATGGGAATGGTCCAGTGGTTGTCGTTTAAATATCAAAATCCCCGTCATTGCGAGGAGCCTTTGCGACGAAGCAATCCAGTCTTTTCTTCTGGACAAAAACTGGATTGCCGCGTCGCTTCGCGCCTCGCAATGACGCAGATGGTTCAGCCGGAGATCCGCACCGGCAGCGTCTCATAGCCCTTCACGAAGCTCGAATAGGGGCGCTGCGGCTCGTCCACGATCTCGATACGCTCGAAGCGTTTCATGATTTCCTGCCACACGATCTTCAATTGCAGTTCGGCGAGGCGCAGGCCCACGCAGCGGTGGATGCCGAAGCCGAAGGAGAGGTGGCGGTTCGGTCGCTCGCGATCGATGATGAAGTCGTTCGGACGCTCGATCATCTCCTCGTCGCGATTGCCGGAGACGTACCACATCACGACCTTGTCGCCCTTCTTGATCTGTTTGCCGCCGAGCGCGATGTCCTGGGTCGCGGTGCGGCGCATATGCGCCAGCGGCGTCTGCCAGCGGATCACTTCCGGCACCATGCTGTCGATCAAGGCATGATTGGCGCGCAGCTTGTCATATTCGCCGGGAAACTTGTTGAGCGCATACACGCTGCCCGACATGGAGTTGCGGGTGGTGTCGTTGCCGCCGACGATCAGCAGAATGATGTTGCCGAGAAAGTTGTCGGCATCGAGATGTCGCGTGGCGTCGCTATGCGCCATCATCGACAACAGGTCGCTCTGCGGTGGCGCATTCATGCGCTCGTGAAACAGTTTCGCGAAATAGTCGCCGCAGGCGATCAGCTCGGCCTGCCGCTGCGTTTCGGCCTCCGGCGTCAGCGGGATCGTGGTGGCGACGTCGGACCAGTGCGTCAGCTTGCGGCGCTCTTCCCATGGAAAATCGAACAGCACCGCGAGCATCTGCGTAGTCAATTCGACGGAGACACGATCGACCCAGTCGAAGGTCTCATTGCGCGGCAGCTTGTCCAGCACCTGGCCGGCGCGTTGCCGGATCGCGTCGGACAGCGCGTCCATGTGGGTCGGCGTGAACATCGGCGCCACGGTCTTGCGCTGTGCCGAATGGGTCGGCGGGTCCATGGCGATGAAGCTCGGGCGGCGGTAGTTGATCTCGACATCGCGGATCGTGATGCCGCCGAGCAGCGCAGCCGAGGAGAATGCCGCGTGATTGGTTTCGATGCTCATGATGTCGTTGTATTTGGTCACCGACCAATACGGCCCGAACATGCTGTCGCGGCAATAATGCACCGGGTCTTCGCGGCGCAGCCGTTCGAAATAGGGCCAGAACGTATCGTCGCGGAACAGCGCGGGATTGCCGGGATCGAAGTCTTCGAGCGGCGTCGCATAGGCGGCTTCGCGGGCGCGGCGCTGGCGCTGCGCGTGTTCGGAGTGCGCCGTGTGGTTGGCTTCGCGCTGGCGATCGGCTTCAATTGTCCCGTGCATGACAATCCCCGGTTTGTTTCGTCCCAGATGAACACCGTCTTGCGTCGCGGTGTCTTTGTTGCGTCTAATTAGATGCTGGAATGGCGATGGACGCAAGCGCGGCTACGACTTTCGGACGCGCCGAAACGGTTGATTTGCCACCGCATTTGCTGTCTTCAATGAATCAACACGCGCGCTCTAAACGCGAGACCACCGGAGGCCGCCCCATGATCTCGAACGCCCAACGCATGTTCAATTTCGATCTCGGCGAGACCGCCGAAGCAATCCGCGAGACGGTGCGCGATTTTGCCCAGAACGAGATCGCGCCCCGCGCGCATGACATCGACAAGAGCAACCAGTTTCCCATCGACCTGTGGCCCAAGCTTGGCGAACTCGGCCTGCACGGCATCACGGTCGAGGAGGAGTATGGCGGGGCGGGGCTCGGCTATCTCGAACACGTCATCGCCATGGAGGAAGTGTCGCGCGCCTCGGCGTCGGTCGGCCTGTCCTATGGCGCACACTCAAATCTCTGCGTCAATCAGCTGCGCCGCAACGGCAACGAGGCGCAGAAGCGCAAATACCTGCCGGGCCTGATCTCCGGTGCTCATGTGGGCTCGTTGGCGATGTCCGAGCCCGGCGCCGGCTCTGACGTAGTGTCGATGAAGACCCGCGCCGACAAGAAGGGTGACCGCTTCATTCTCAACGGCAGCAAGATGTGGATCACCAACGGGCCGGTGGCGGAGACGCTGATCGTCTATGCCAAGACCGATCCCGCTGGCGGTCCGCGTGGCATCACCGCCTTCATTATCGAAAAGGGGAAGAAGGGTTTTACGACGGCGCAAAAACTCGACAAGCTCGGCATGCGCGGCTCGGATACCTGCGAACTGGTGTTCACCGATTGCGAAGTGCCGGAGGAGAACGTGCTCGGCGCCGTCGGCAAGGGCGTCAACATCCTGATGTCCGGCCTCGATTACGAGCGCGCGGTATTGTCGGGCGGCCCGCCCGGCATCATGCAGGCCTGCATGGGTGTGGTGCTGCCCTATGTGCATGAGCGCAAGCAGTGCGGCGAGCCGATCGGCCATTTCCAGCTGGTGCAAGGCAAGGTCGCCGACATGTATGTGACCATGAACGCCTCGCGCGCCTATGTGTACGCCGTGGCGAAAGCCTGCGACCGCGGCGAGACCACCCGCGAGGACGCCGCCGGCGCGATCCTCTATGCGGCCGAGCGCGCGACGCAATGCGCCCTCGATGCCATCCAACTGCTCGGCGGCAATGGTTATATCAACGACTATCCGACCGGCCGTCTGTTGCGCGATGCCAAACTGTACGAGATCGGCGCCGGCACCAGCGAGATCCGCCGCATGCTGATCGGCCGGGAGTTGTTTGCGAAGAGCGGCTAGCACCGCCACGCCGGTCAGCCGGATGTCTGTCATTCCGGGGCGCTCGCGACAGCGAACGGACCCGGAAACTCGAAATGTTCATCACCTCTCTCCGTTCGCGAGGACGCAGGTGCTGAACACGCGAAGATTCCGGGCTCCGTTCCGCCGCCTCTGGCGCCGGCCCGTCCCCAGAATGACGGATGGGCGCGTGCATAAAAAGTTCCACATTTGTTCTTGACAATATTCCTTATCCGGATCATTCTCCGCCCTGTCCCGCCTCACTGAGAGGGGTGGTTCGCGATCGTCACGATCTGCGAGGTGGGATGCGGTGA
>JAPLPC010000221.1 GCA_026400425.1 Hyphomicrobiales bacterium
ACCCGGCGAGCGGCACATGCGCGCCGAGCGCGCCGAGGGTTTTTGCGATGCCGAAGCCGATACCTGTTCCGCCCCCTGTGACGAAGGCTGACGTGCCCTCGAGTATTCCCAATCCGAAGATGGATGCGTTCTTCTCGTTCATTGCCGCCCTGATCCTTTGTTTATGCCGGACATGGACTGCAAGGCACGTACCAATCGGAAAATCAGATACGGAACGCCGACAAGATGGCTCTGCGGCAGCGAAGATGTCCTAGCGGCGGACATAATCGGATCTGCGTGTAGCTGGAGCGGACATCCGCCGCATCGCCGTCGCGTAGCGGATTGACGCCGGCCCGTGATCGGCAGTGGTATGCATCTTGCGGAATGAATGCGTCGACCGCCACGCCAAAGCGTGCGCGGATTCGGTATGAGTTGCCAGCAAAGAGCAGAGAATATGAAGATGGAAACGGCCAAGCCAAATGGTCCGCTGCACGGACTGAAGATCGTCGACCTGACTGCGGTTATCATGGGGCCTTATGCCATGCAGATCCTGTCCGACTTCGGCGCGGAGATTATCAAGATCGAAGCGCCGGAAGGTGACATCATGCGGCATGTCGGCAAAAATGGCGACCGCGGCATGGGCCCCATTCACATAGCGCTCAACCGCGGCAAGCGATTGGTCGCCCTCGACCTCAAGACGTCGGCGGGCCGCGAAGCGCTGAGCAAGATCGTCGCCAGCGCGGACGCTTTTGTCCACGCCATGCGGCCGCAAGCTATCCAACGACTGGGGCTCGACTACGAAAGCGTGCGCGCGTTCAATGAAAAGATCGTTTATTGCGGTGCCTACGGCTTTTCGCAGGACGGTCCCTATCGGGACGATCCGGCTTACGACGACATGATCCAGGGTCTGTGCGGAATCGCCGATCTGGGCTCGAAGCTCGCGGGCGAACCACGCTTTTTTCCAACCGTCATCGCCGACAAAGTCTGCGGACTGACGCTTGCCCACTCGCTTCTCGCTGCGCTGATCGGACGTGAACGCACGGGTACAGGTCAGAAGATCGAGGTCCCTATGTTCGAGACCATGGTCTCGTTTCTCCTCGTTGAACATCTTGGCGACCGCACATTCGGCGAGAACGAACAGCCAGGCTATGCGCGCGTACTCTCTCAATTGCGCAAGCCGCATAGCACGGCAGACGGCTATGTCTGCGCATTGCCGTACAACGACAAGAACTGGCGCGACTTCTTCAGAATAGTCGATCGCCCCGATCTGCTGACCGATCCAAGGTTTGCAAGCCAGAACGCGCGCAGCCAGAATTATGAGGTTCTGTACACGCTTCTGGGATCCTTGCTCGCCGAACGGCCGACCGATTACTGGCTGACTCACCTCCGGGCCGCGAGCATCCCCGTAGCCCCGGTACTCGGACTGGCTGAGCTGATCGACGATCCGCATCTGCGCGCAGTCGAAATGTTCAAAACCGTCGAGCACCCGAGCGAAGGCAGGATCATGGCGGTACGTTCTCCTATCCAGTTTTCGGCAACCCCGACCCGCATCGGGAAGCCGGCAGGCCCTGTCGGTGCTGACACACGGGCCGTCCTGCTCGATCACGGCTATACCGAGCGCGAGATCGATGTGCTGGCAACGGAAGGCGCCGTGCGGATCGCATGACGCCCTCCTTCGGCGCGGAACATTCAGTCAAGTTTCGCGCCGGACTGCCGAACAGCTTCCTTCCATCGCACGCTCTCTTCCTTCGCGATCGTCGCCATGCGCGCACCGTCAATCGTCTGCGGGCGAATACCCAAAGTGTCAAAGCGCTCCAGAAGTTTCGGGTCCTTCATCGCGGTCTGCACGGAGGCATAGATGCGCGCGATCAGATCGTCCGGTGTCGAGGCGGGCACCACGATGCCATACCAGGCCTCGTTCGTAATCGCGCCGAAGCCCTGCTCTACGGCGGTCGGAACATCCGGCAGCTGTTTCACCCTCTCGGACGACGTGACGGCAACGAGTTTTATTGCCCCCTTCGCTTGTTGTGCGATCATCGCCGGGATGCCATCGATCAGGACATCGACCTCACCCGCCATCAGGGCCTGCAAAGCCGGACCATTCCCGCGATACGGTACATGGATTGCTTTCACACCGGCATCGGTCTTCAAAAGCTCGCTCATCAGATGCCCCGTCGTTCCGACGCCCGGTGACGCCGTCCGCACGTCGGAGCGCTTCTTCATCAGATCGACAAGTTGCTTCAGGTCGGAGATATTCAGGCGCGGATTGACTGCGACACCGCTCGGCATAAGGCCGACGATGCCGACCATCTTGAAATCCTTGTCCGGATCGAAGCCGGTGGAGGCGTACAGCCATCTGTTGATTGACAGGATGCCCGGTGTGACGACGAGCAAGGTTTGCCCGTCACCGGCCGCCTGAGCCGCCACCGCTGCTCCGACATTGCCCCCGGCGCCTGTCTTGTTCTCGACGACTACGGGAATACCGGTCGCATTCTTCAGCGCGTCTGCGAAGGCGCGACCGAGCAGGTCGGTCTGTCCGGCTGCGGGGAACGGTACGATCATTCGCAACGGACCGTTCGGCCAAGATTGTGCATGCGCGGTCGTTGTTGCCACGACGAGCGTCGCTACCGTCATCAGCGATCTAAGGATCTTCATCTGCGTCTCTCCCTCTCGGTGCCCGCCTGTTCTTCGTGTCTGGCGGTCACCTCTTTGAGCAAGCGACATGCCAGCAAACCAAGCTAGGCGAACTGCGCCCGGTCTGTCCCGCAGGCCAAAGAATGTGTTCGCACGGAACACATGGTGTCTTCGCTACATCCATTTCTCCTCAGATTCCCGCAGCGGGCTATCCGGCACACGCTCTGCGCTGACACGCAGCGCTTGCGGCACGCTCCTTGCTATTCAAGCGGAGAGACCGCGGCCTTTGAATGCAGCGCGTCATCGAACCGGGAGAGAGACATGAAAGTGCCAAGGGCGGCAGCCGATTCCGACGTGCTGAGCGGGTGCGTCTTCATGACGATAGGAACGGCGGCGATCGTGGCCGGGCGCAATTATGAATTGGGCTCACTTTCGCGGATGGGGCCAGGATTCTTCCCGCTCTTGCTGGGCGGACTTCTGTTCATCATCGGTGCGGTGATTGCCGGCAGGGGTTTGGTGTCTCCCCGCGCCACTTTTGCTGTCGAACGTTTCCTGCCGATCTTCGCCATCGCCGGTGCGCTTGTCGCCTTCGGCTTGACGATCCCCCGCTTCGGCTTCGCCGCCGCCATTGCAATCGCGTGTGCCATTGCAATGGTGGCCACAAACCGGTCGTCGGTCCTTGAGCGCGTGGTGCTGCCGATTGCGCTCTGCGTGTTCTGCTCGCTTGTCTTTATCCGCGGTATCGGTCTTGCCGTGCCGCTGTTCAAATGGTGAATGGATCATGCTCGACAATCTCTTGACGGGTCTGTCCATCGCGACGACGTTCTCCAATCTGGGTTTCGCGTTCGTTGGATGTCTTCTCGGCACGTTGATCGGTGTGCTGCCGGGTATCGGTCCTGTGGCCACGATGGCCATGCTGCTACCAATCACATACGGCCTTACCCCGATCGCGGCACTCATTATGCTGGCGGGCATCTATTACGGCTCGCAATATGGAGGATCCACAACAGCGATCCTGCTGAACCTTCCCGGCGAATCCAGCTCGGTCGTGACCGCTTTGGATGGCCATGCGATGGCCCGGAAGGGCCGCGCCGGCACGGCCCTCGCCATCGCTGCGATCGGCTCATTTGTCGCCGGATGCGTCGGAACGCTCGCGCTCGCCGCGTTTGGTCCCCTGCTCGCCGGCGTCGCGCAACACTTCGGCGCGCCGGAATATTTCTCTCTGATGCTCTTTGGTCTGGTATGCGCGACGCTGTTGGCCTCGGGCGATTTCCTGAAGGCGGTGGCCATGGTCATCGTCGGCTTGCTGATGGGGATCGTCGGCACCGACGTCAACTCAGGTGCCTCACGCTTCACTTTCGGGGCCGCCAACCTCTCCGAAGGAATCGACTTCGTCGTGGTCGCGCTTGCGTTTTTCGGCCTGGCCGAAGTCATCGGCAATCTGATCAGGCAAGGCGACGAGCAGGCGTCCGTTAGCAGCGTCGGCAAACTGATGCCTACGCGCGCGGATTTGCGTCAGGCAACGCCAGCCATCTTGCGGGGGACAGTCCTGGGCAGCTTGCTTGGATTGCTCCCCGGCGGCGGTGCCGTTCTGAGTTCCTTCGCGTCCTACATGTTGGAGAAGCGGATCGCTGCGAATCCCAGCAGGTTCGGGCGCGGCGCGATCGAAGGCGTGGCCGGACCGGAATCGGCCAACAATGCTGGCGCTCAAACCTCGTTCATTCCGCTGCTGACCCTCGGCATTCCCTCCAATGCTGTGATGGCTCTCATGATGGGCGCGATGATGATCCAG